>NZ_CAXTHK010000049.1:0-16175 GCF_964244045.1 uncultured Jatrophihabitans sp.
CACTCCGGTCACCGCGATCAGGAACCCGACTTACACCACTCGGCGGGACTCTCCCGTAAGTGCGGATCAGTTCCATGTACGGGACCGTAGTGATTTTTCGGCCGAGTCGTCCACTGATGACCTTCCATCTGCACACAACTGACGGCCACACGGTTTCTTGAGGACGCCTCCGAGCCTCCGAGCTTCGATGAGCAGCTCTGACGCCTGTGGTGGGACGATCTTGGTGTGGCGCTCACAATCAACACCTCGCGCGCGTTCCGCACTAACGCCGAACTCACCAGCTTGATCGCGGCCGTGATAGCCGGGACCGAGCACGACGAGACGGGCTGGCTGGAGCTGAAGTCCACGCTCGACCTGTCCACCAAGGGTGCCCAGTTCGCTGTGGCTCGCGCGGTACTCGGCATGTCGAACCGCGACCCCGAGGCGGCGGCACAGTGGTGCGAGGGCACGGCCTACGTGATCGTCGGTGCGGACCACGACGGCTGCCACGGCATCACCACTGTCGACTTCGCCGTGCTGGAGAATGGATTGGCGCCATACCTGGGCACCGGGGCCGACGCGCCGCGCTGGTCTCCGCGGTACGTCGCCGTCGGCGACAAGACAGTCCTTGTGGTCACAATTGAGGCTTCGCAGTACGGCGACCGGATCAAGCCGCTGCGGAAGGAATCTGATACCGCCCGGGCCGGGGCCATCTTCGTGCGGGGCCAGGCCAAGACCGAGACCGCGACGCCCGGCGAGATCGCCATGCTGGAAGACCGGCGCGCCCGCGGACAGCAGGTACCTGCGATCGGCCTCACCGTAGTCGGTTCAGTCGCCAGCCCAGGCCTCGCTTGGGTGGAGGACTACTCAAATACCGTCACGGTGGCCGAGTGGCTGAGTAAAGAGCGCCGCGAAGTGACGGCGGGGGCGCCTGTTACCCCCCGCAAGACGGGCACGACCCTCGACCAGTTCCTGACAGGCCCAGGAGTGCTTGGCGGCCCACTAGACCGCCGGCCCGCGTTCGAGCGCGAAGTGCACGACTATCTGCAGACGTGCCGGACCCTTCTTCCGGCCGTCGTTCGCGGCGCCGCGTGTCGGACGGCCGCGAATAAACTCCGGGTCACCGCCATCAACCCGGAAGACACCACGATGGACGCCGTCCGAGTCATGGTCAAGATTGACGCCGAAGCAGCCGACGTATTCGACTTGCCTCCGCCTAACAGCAGGCTGCCACGCCGTCCGAAATACAACGACTCCCCATTCTCCATTCTGGCTGCGCCTACCAAGGTTCCGCGTGCGGCCGACCTGCACCTGGCGTCCCAGGCGCCGGGCGCTGTAGTTGTTGAGCGAGCTGGTCCCGTCTGGCGCGCGGTCTGGTCGATGGGGGACCTGCACCCCGAGCAGGAGATGCGGGGCGACGGGGTGACGGTGATCCCGCACCAGGGTGTTGATCTAGTCAAGATCAACTGGTCGGCAACAGCTCGGAACCGGCGAGGCGTAGTCACCGGCAGCCAGAGCTTCAGTGTGCTCACCGACCGGTGGATCGTGGTCACCAACGGGTCGGCGATCGCCCACGAGTAAGCCAGGTTTGGCAACAACAACCCTCGGCACCGCTTTGCACCCGACTTCGCCGCGAACTGCGCCCAGCCGGTCCAACTGGAGGCAATGTCGTCCCCCCATGCCGGCCTCAGCCCCGTGGCGATGAAGCAGGCCGATCACCGGCAGCCCGAGTCGGTCGGCGATGCGCTCAACAAACTCGGCCGTACCCAATCAACCGAACGGGTCGATGACATCACGCCCGAGCTTGTCGCGGGCAACCATGATCAAATTCTTGCGTGCTTGCTCCAGGTCCTTTTGTGCCGCGGACAAAGCGCCGAGCATCTCAGTCGTCCACTTCTCGCCGGCGACCGTGCGGCGGAGCTTCGCAGTCGCGCCGAAAGCAGGCTGTATGTCCGTAGCGGCTGACATCAAGACCCCGCAGGCGATCATCACCCGGTTCGCCGACGTAACGACCTTCCGATCTCCACGACTCAGAATGTCCGACCACGCCGCGTTCAGCGGCCCGTAGTCCTGCTGCAGCCAGTCGTGCAGTTCGAGAGGCTCGATCGGCTTCTTAATGCGAAAGAGGATGTCGAGGCCCTCGCCGACACCCGATCGGAGTTTGGCCGCGTCGCCGAGCGTCCGAGCACGCAAGGCCATAGCGAGCGACCGCGCGAGCATTTCCGTAACGACCCGGATGAGTGCATCGGCATCCTCGGCTTTGCCTCGGAGCCGTTCCTGGAACCACACCACTCCGAGGGATGACAAACCCGTGAGTGCCGCTGCGGCAAGCGCGGCGATTAGTGCCAGGGCGGCGTCGCTCATGTCGGGAACCTAACCCCGGTGTCCGACAGTCCCGCAGGCACGCGCTTCCCCGGGCTGGCCAAGCCCGGGCTCAGGACGAGAACAGGTCCATCACGGTCGTGAGGTTCCGTTCGCCGCGACACCAGTGCCGGGGTCGATCGAGATGCTGAATCGGCGATTACGCCCAGCGCGCGCATCAAGCCCGATGCCCTCACGATCGGGAGCACCGGGCGCAACGCCGAGCATGTGGAAGGTCGCAAATCCCTCGCAGAGGACCTTCCTGACTGACCGCCAATGCCCCCGCATGCGATCTGCTCAACCCTGACACTAACGCTGACTTTACATCCATGGGGGAGGCAAAGGTCCCGACCGAGGTTTGTTCTAGCTCCTCGGCAACGCTGGGCGGCTGCGCGAGGCTTGCGGCTTGGCGGTGGTGGCCGACAAGAAGGCCCTGCCCTTGACGGCCCGGTGACTACGAGGGGCTACTCCAGCAGGTGGCGTGGTTCCCCGAACTCGCCGGCTGCAACCCTGGCTAGGACCTCGCTAGCCCGCGACCGGTCCTCAGCGCCGCCCGAGGCCGCGCTCCGTACTGCGCGGTCGAAGAACGGCCGCATCTCGGTGATGGCGGCGCGCAGCGCTTCGTTCTCTTTGCGCAGGGCGATGACGTCTGAGGTGATCTCGCTGCTCAGATCACGCCTACGGGCGGGGTAGCCAAGCCGCTTGCGTACGACCTCGACGGTGACGCCCAGACCGGTCAGCATCTGTGCACCAAGGTTGCGGCGGTCAGTGAGCATGCCCAGCAGCAGGTGGTCGGTGGTGATGAACCGTCTGCGGTGCGCATCGTCGGGTGCCTGGCCACCCGTCGAGGTTAAGGCGCCTGCCCAGCTAAGAAGGGGCAGACCGACTTCGATTGCTGAACTCGTCAAAACCTCTGGGTGCAGGTAGATTCCGACGCATTGCCTAAATGGTTCTTGAGCCCCGTAGGAGGATTGCTTTGTGGTTTAGCGAATGGAAACCGCTGTTACGTCGAACATTGGTTGCGGGGTGCGCTGTTGCCGTGACCGGCGCGGGTGTTCTCGCGTTCGGCGATGGTGCCGCAGTCGCAGGATCCACCGCCCCTCCGCAGACCAATGGGTCTGTTGTCTACAGTTCGCCGGTGGCCAGCGTAGATTGCACGGCTGGCACCGCGTCGGCGGTGACGTTCAGTTTCCACTACGATGCCTCTCAGCTTCAGACTAGCTATTCGCTGGACATCGATGGCACCCTCGAGCCGTCAGATCCGCAAGGGGACGAAGAACCCCTGACGACTCAACAATTGACTGTTATCGCTGGCCAGAGCGAAACGGTGAGTTTTACTCTACCGATTTCGCCGCAATTCTCGTCCGACGGCTACGCCTTGGTTCGCGCTTCTGCTCCGAACGACTACGACTACGTCGTAGATCGTACTGCTCTGACGTGTCCTGCAACTGTCCCGGCGGCAGTGGTCACGCCGACCTTTTCCGTCGGGTCGGTCGACTGCAGCGGAAATGTGACCGTCGCCTACGACGCGACTAACGCCAGCCAGGACTGGAACCGCATAATCTTTCCGTCAACAGGCGGTTTCATCGTGGACGATCCCATCGCCAAGGGCAATAAGGACACGCAAATAATTAACGGGGTTTCTCCTGGCACAGTTCTAGAGTTCCAGTTCAACTCGTCTGGCCCAACTTTGGACGTGGGGCGAGTCGCCCTAACGTCATCGTGCGCGAGCGGGGGTGGTGGTGGCGGGACCACCCTGACCCCGCCGGCGTCGACCACCTGCAAGGGGTTCAATGATGTCTCGGCCTCGAACCCCTTCTGCCCGGACATCACGTGGTTGATCGACCAGAAGATCGCGACCGGCTACGCCGACGGCACCTTCAAGCCCGTGGCGTCGGTGACCCGTCAGGCGATGGCGGCGTTCCTCTACCGCTACGCCAACTCGAGCACCACACCAGCCGCGTGCACCACGAAGCCGTTCCCCGACGTCGCCACCAGCTCACCGTTCTGCGCTGACATCGCGGCGCTGAAGGCCTCTGGCGCGATCGCCGGTTACGCCGACGGCGGGTTCCACCCGACGGCCGCAGTGTCTCGTCAGGCCACCTCGGCGTTCCTCTACCGGCTCGCTAACCCGGGCAAGACCGCCCCGGCCTGCACCACGGCGGCGTTCAACGATGTTCCTGCGTCCAACCAATTCTGCGGCGACATCAACTACCTGGTCAGCGAGAAGGTCACCACCGGCTACAGCGACGGCGGGTTCCACCCCGCCGAAGCCGTGACCCGCCAGGCGATGGCCGCGTTCCTGCACCGCCTCTACACCGCAACGCACTAGCAGCACCGCAGTCGACCAGCCGCCCGTCAGCCCTCATCGGCTGGCGGGCGGCTTACTGTCGTTCCCGGGCCGTACCGTCGGTGGCGTGACCCGGCTCGAGCAGCTCCCCAGCGGCCACTGGATCGAGCGGTACGACTACGCGCCGGCCGACTGCCGCAACTGCGGGAAGCCGCTGCGCTCGCCGAACGTCTCGCTGGGCACGTCGATCTGCGACCTCCACGGGGCGCAGCGGGGGACTTCACCTGCCGGGCCTGCCACACCACCCACGTCGACTGCCCCTGTCGCGCCGTGGGACCGCAGTCGCTCGGCACCGGGTACTTCGGCGCCCGCCTGGGCAGTACGGACCCACCGCCGACTTCGGCGACAGTTGACTCCGTAACAGCTGCGCCAAAAAGCCTTGGCTAGGGCGGGAACTGCGGTGGCACACCTCAATATGCGTGTGATCACCTGAGTTGGCCCCACTTCGGTCGTCGTTCTGCATGAATGTTGGCCCCACCTGGGGTGGTGACCATTCCGCCTGGGTGGGTGCGGTGTGTCGTCACGAATGTTGGCCCCACCCTGGTTCAGATCGTCCCGTCCGGTTGTCGGCGGGAGGTCGGTCAGGTGCGGTCGAGGGTGGAACTGTTCGAGCAGATCAGGCGGGACCGGCGGCTTGAGGAGTTGTCGATCCGCGAGTTGGCCGACAAGCACGGTGTGCATCGACGGACAGTGCGACAGGCGCTGGCTGCGGCAGTTCCGCCGCCGCGCAAGTCCTACCCGGCGAGGGCGCGGCCGGCGATCGATCCGTTCGCGTCGGTCCGACTGGCGACCCTAACGGTTGGCCCGCAGTGGGCGCTCCTGGGGTAACCGCCGGTCTCGTTGGCGACGGGCCTGGGCCGCCGGAAGCGCCCGCTACGGCCACGCGGCGAGAGCCAGCGCCGCTTGGCTCCCGTCAGGGCACAGCGGGTGGTGGTCGGTACTCTCAGAGCTGAGCTTTGATGTAGAAGGAGGTGGAGTGTCGATGGGCCGTCTGCAAGCCATCTGGTTGGCATGCAGTCAAGCGCTCGCTATGAGTCCCGCGCCGTTGAGGCCCGGTGCTAGCCCTCTGCGGCGGGCGGCGACGAGGTACGACGTTAGCTGGCGCAGGAAGTACGCGGCGACGGAGCCAGTCGGCCGGCAAGAAAAATATCAACCGTTTAGGACTCTCGGCGTAAACCAAGCGGTTGCCGCTTCAGAGGGTTTAGGGCGATCGCACCGGAGTCCCGTACCGGAACCTCTCGTAGCTGCGCGACTCGAAGCTGCGTTGTCAGAGGCTGCGCGACTTGAAGCTGCATTAACCGGAACTGCACTACAAGAGGCTGAACTACGAGAGATTACTTCCCGAGCCCAGCAGGGGGCACAGGCACGGAAACTTGCTCAGATGGAAGCGCAGCTGAAACATCTTGCCGAGGTCCAGAAGATGATGGCGGCCAGAACAACGGAACTGTTCGCGAACTCAAACATGGGCTCCGCGTTAGCGTCAACGTCTCAGTTCGACGCAGTGCAACGCGCTGGCGACAAGATCATTGCTGACCTCATGTCTGCTTTGAAGATCGTGCGCGAGGCAACTTTATCGGCCAGCGACCTGGAAGATAATGTCGGTCAACCGGGTCTGTTCGACGAGCCGAGACAGCGGTGACTGACCCGGCAAGGCCGTATGACAGCCTGTTCGACACCGACGAGCTAGAGACCCTGGAGCGAATCAGTCCTGGTTCAGCGGAGTTTGTCATGGGCATGGTAAGAGTCGATATGCAGTGGCAGGCATCCCGTCAAGATCGGCTCGACCGATGGGACCACTCGACCCGCGTTCTCAGCATTTGGTTGACAATGATCGTCGTGCTCGGCGTCGCCGGCATGTCGGCGGCCGTGATCGCGACAGGTCACGATGTCGCTGGATCGGTTCTTGCTGGTGTCGACCTCGTGGCATTGGCCAACGTGTTCGTAAACGCTTGGCGGAGGGCGTAGCGACAGGCCCCCAAAAGCGGCGGCTGTCGAGCCTCTCGACCATCAGCGTCGCTTGAGCTTGAGCGCGATGCCTATACCGTCAAGCAGTACGCCCAGAAGTGCAACTGCAAGCGCAGCGGGGCCTACCGATCCGAGCTTGATCGGATCTGCGCTGGTCACATAGACCACGCCGACACCGGCGCCGATACCCGTAAGCATGGGGCCAACCGCAAGCGCAACGTCCGCGACCTTGTTTGAGGGCTGCCGAAGGCCCGTGTTAGCCGCCGCCTGACGAACGTACGCGGCCGAAACAGTATCTGCGTAGGCCCGCTCAGCGACACGCTCTGCTTCGCCGTAAAGATCCTCTCCATGCGCTCGCAACATTGCGCGCGCCTCACTGGTGGCCGCGTCCGACCACTTCATTTCTCGTCCAGGTGATGCGCCAGAACGACCTGTTCCCAGGCGTCGTCTGCGAGGGACCAGACAGGATGCTGATCCCGCTCACGAGGTGTACCCGCCACAATCCACCTGTCCATGGTTGCGAGAACCGTTGCGGCTAGTGCAGCGCCGATGATGGCCAGGACGGCGCTCGCGCCCCCGATCTTCGTGAAACCAACGAACGCCGAGACGGCACCAGCACCCGTAGTTAGCGCAGAAGTAGCTAGAGCAACAAAGCGCCCGCCCCGGAGCACCGAGGTTTCAAACCTGAGCTGCTGCTCGCGGCCGAGCGACGCCGAAGACTCCTCTGGCTGCTCCTCCTCCATGCCGAGAAGTAAACCACTGCGTGATCAAGCAAACGTTTCGACGACGAGCCCTTGGAGCCGAGCCGACTCGATCATGCGGCGCACGGTCGACGGGTACCACCGCGCACCGCTGTTGGGCGTCGGTACGCCGTCCGCGTCGAGAAGCGCGGCGGTGTCGGCCGCGTTCACGCTCTCGCCGATCAGGGCCACCATCCGCGCGCGCACATCGGGAGCGGTCAGCCGCGGTCACCATGCCGCGCTGCAGGCTCACGTCAGCCGCTTCGTGTTTACGCAACGTCAGATGATGCGCTCGCCCGTACCTGATCGAGTGCGGCGACAAGAACGTCGATCTCGTCTGAGGTGAACAGCGACTCCGGTCCTAGCGGCGCGAGGCCGGTGAACGGGGATTCATAAAGCTGGCCGGCCTCCATGACGCCGTTCTCGGTCAAGTAGGTGACGATCAGGTTAACGAAGTCGAGTTGGCTGGCGGTGAGCGTGCGGCCCTTGATGAAGGTGGACAGCGCCTCGGCCGCGGCGTCTCGATCGAGTCCGACGAGCCGCCGGACGAAGAGGCCGAGCCCTTTCGCCTGCTGAACTGCCGCGTCCAGGTCAGCCTGTTGCGCGAGGCCGGATTCGGCGAGCATGCGTTGCAGCTCGTCGAGGTCGGTCGCGGTGAGGGGTAGTGCGCGGCGGAGTTTCTGTAGGGCGACGTGGTCTTCGTGGGCTCGTAGGTAGACCCGGACCTTGGCGTGAAAGCGCTGCATGTCGGTGCCGACGGGCAGGCCAGAGAGGGTGATCTCCGTGGCCTCGCCGAGCTGGTCGACGAAGTCGGTGTAGACGATCAGGCGGCGAGCCTTGTCGATCAATCGCACGAGCAGCCGGATGCGACGGCGAACGAGTTCGAGCATCGGCAAGGTGACGTCGACCCACCAGTCCTCGCCCGCGATCTCGTCGAGCAGTTCCTGCTGCTCACGCACGGCGGGGATGTTGGTGACCTCGAGCAGCGCAGAGGCGATCTCGCGGACCTGGTCGCGGAGCCGGTCGAAGCTGGGCTCGGCGTTGAGCACCGCGAGCTGCAGCCGCAGGATGAGCAGGTCGAACCGTTTGGCCTGCTCGTCGTCGTCACGCACGGTGCTGGGCAGCCCGGAGAGGTGTTCTGCCGCCTCGCCGGCTTCTGGGCGGGTGAGGTTCTCCCACCGGTCGAGGTCTTCGTAGATTTCGACCCAGCGGCGTTTGGGCCGGACGACGAAGTTGTCGACGTTCATGCCGACAACGATGTCGTGCAGGCTGTAGGCGACGTCGCGGCGCAGGGCGATCTCGCTCGTGGTGCCGTCCGCGGTCTCGACTGCCGCTACGTCCTGCGGGAGGGTGTGGTCGATGCCGGTGATCAGCTCGAGGCGGGCCTTGAACAGCCTTTGCGCTAGGGACTCGGCGAGGCGTCCGTCGGCTGCCGCGGGGTCGGTGTTGAAGAACTCGAGGTTGCCGCAGAAGTCGAAGATGTAGAAGTCGGTTTTGTGGTCTCCGGGGCCGTAGAGGTCGGGGCAGAGCCGGGTGCCGCGGCCGAGCATTTGCCAGAACTTGGTCTTGGATCTGACGGGCTTGAAGAAGACGAGGTTGACGACCTCGGGCACGTCGATGCCTGTGTCGAGCATGTCGACCGAGATGGCGATGTGCGGCGCCTTGTCCTTGATCAAGAAGTCGTTGATCAGGGTCTGGGCGTACTCGGTCTTGTAGGTGACCACCCGGGCAAACGCCCCGGCGTATTCGGGGTAGTTGGCGTCGAAGCGGTCGCGGATGAACTCGGCGTGGGCGTTGTTGCGGGCGAAGATGATCGTCTTGCCCAGCCGGTCACCGCCGGCCACCTTGTGGCCGGTGGTCATCAGGGTGGCCAGCATCTTGTCGACGGTGTCGGCGTTGAACAGCCACTTGTTCACCGCGTCGGACACGACCAGATCGGGGACGTCGCCGTCCTCGTCCCAGTCGCGGGCGTCCCACTCGTCCTTTTCCTCGTCGGTGAGGTCGTCGTACTTGATGCCCTCCCGGGGGAACTTCAGCGGCACGCTGACCGCGCGGGGTGGGACGAGGTAGCCCTCGGTCACGGCCTCGTCGAGGGGGTAGGCGTCGGTGGGGACGCCGTCCTCGAGGTGGAACAGCCGGTAGGTGTTGCGGTCGATCTCGTCCTTCGGGGTCGCGGTGAGCCCCACCAACAGGGAGTCGAACCAGGAGAAAATCGCGCCGTACTTCTGATACACCGAGCGGTGGGCTTCGTCGATGATCACCAGGTCGAAGTAACCCGGCCCGAAGCGGCGTTCGTCGCCGGCGCCCTCGTTGATCAGCCCCATCATCGTCGGGTACGTGGAGATGTAGACGCGGCCGTCGGTGGTCTTCTCGGTCACCAGGTTGACCGGTGACGCCTCGGGCAGATGAGCCTTGAAGGCGTTCACGGCCTGATTGACCAGCGCGACCCGGTCGGCGAGGAACAGCACCCGCTTGGCCCAGTTGGCCCGCATCAGCAGGTCGACCAGCGCGATCACCGTGCGGGTCTTGCCAGCGCCGGTGGCCATCACCACCAGGGCCTGGCGCTGGTTTCCGGTCTCGAACGCCTCACCAATACGGCGGATCGCACGGTGCTGGTAATGCCGCTCCACGATCTCTGCGTTGATCGGCAGCTCCGCGAGTACGCGGCGGGTGGTGCGCCGCTGCACCAGCAGGGCGAGTTCGTCCTTGGTGTAGAAACCCTGGACCTGCCGCGGCGGGTAGGTCGTGTCGTCCCAGAGGAACGTCTCGTAGCCGTTGGTGTAGAAGATCACCGGCCGCTGCCCGAACCGGGCCTGAAGGCAGTCGGCGTAGAGCTTGGCCTGCTGCTGACCGACCGTTGCGTCCCGGCGGGTGCGTTTGGCCTCGACCAGACCGAGGGGCTTGCCGTCATCACCCCACAGGACGTAGTCGACGAAGCCCTTGCCTTGGTTGTTCGGCATCCCGGAGACCTCGAACTCGCGGTCCTCGCGGCGGTCGAGCGCCCAGCCGGCCTCCTTCAACATCACGTCGATGTACAGGTCGCGGGTCGTGGCCTCGTCATAGTCGTGGTCATCGGGACGCGCCTCGTTGACGGCCTTGGCCACCACGACCTGCGCCCGCAATGCGACAAGCTCGGCCTCGAGCGATTCGCTTCGCTCGCGTTCCCGCTCTAGCTGCTCGTCCTGCTCGTGCAGGCGGCGCTCCTGCTCCTGCAGCTCGGCCTGCCGCTTCAACCGCACCTCGGCCGGCACCGGCCGCGGGATCAGCGCAGCGTCGAACCTGAGCCCAGCGTCGGGCACATTGTTGGGGTCGCGGGAGTAGCGGCTCGCTATCCAGAACAACACCTGGAACAGCTGGCCCAAAGTGGGGATCGACTCGCTCGTCGTGACCGGCCGGGTCTTATGCACCGCACCGTTGCCCTGGCTACGGATCAGGTCCATCTTCGCCTGAATGTCATTGCCGACCAGCGCCCGCAGCGATGGCTCAAACAACATCGCGGACAGATCGTCCCGGTACGGCTTCACCAGCGCGACGTCGGCGTCGTACAACCAGTTGACCGCCAGCTCCAGACATCGCCGCGCGTAGAAACACGAGGTCCGCGGATCAGCAACACCGTTTCGCTCGGCGCGTGCGGCCTCGGCGAAAAGTGCGGGCCACTCGGGACGCAGGAACGCGAAGTTACTCACCGCGCTCCTTCCGCTTGCCGACCTGGATCATTTCAGAGGAGTCCGGCAAACGCTCGTTGCTGTAAGGACGCAAATAGCTCGTCGATCCAGAGGAGCTGGGCATCGTTCTCGTGCCGGGTTCGTTTCACGAGGTCGAGCCGAACCGCGAATGCACGTTGGTCATGCCGCGGCGGCAGGCTTATCGGGGTCCGCTTCACGTCGGTTGTGGTGATTGTGTTGAGACCAGATGTCGTCTTTGCAGAACGAAGCAAGAAACGTCTTCCAGCTGACGAGTTCAGATACACCGCGCCGAACTGCGGGTCGATGATCTCTTGATCAAACCTCACTCGGATCAAATGATTCTGATGCACGCAGCCGGACACAGATCCGTCCCACAGTGCCGATCGTCCAATCTCGTTCGGGTTGCCATGGCCTTCAACGACAAGGAGGTCGCCAGTCTGCAGGCTAGTACGAGCAATCTCGGAGTCAGTCGCGTTCAAGGTCTTGATCTCGGATAGGTCGAGCCTCTCCCGGTGGACATTGGCCACCCGGAGGTATGGGACCTTGGTCGGTAGGCGGGCGCGCGCACTGCTCACCTGGAGACCCCCTTGCACATCGGCGACTTCACCGACGATTCCCATCTCAAGCTGTTTGCTATTCGTCGCAGGCTCGCCAAACATGTCGAGAAAGATCGACTGTGTGAGGTCGTCGAGGAGGGTGAGGGCTTCGCGCCGCCTGACGCGCAGTGCGTCGGCGCGGTCCAGGATGTCCGCGATCCGCCGCTGCTCTTCGAGTGCCGGCAGCGGTAGTCGAATATGAACAAGCTCGCTCTTGCGCAGCGCCGGGACCGTGGTGGATGACGCAAGTGCATAGAGGTCGACCGTGCGTAGGAAGTGGTAGAGGTAGCGACTGGCAACTTCCGGCCCGGGAATGGCCGCCATGGCGTTGTTGTCGATCATCATTGCCCGCCCGGCAACAACCCGGTGGTTCTGCCGGATAGCCTCGCCGATCTTGGCAAATAGGACGCTACCGGCGGGCACGGGCCTCGACCGAAGGCGAAGCAGGTCGTTCTCGTCGACAAAGTGATCTGCAGTCGCAAGTATCGAGTTGCCCGATCGTCCCCCTCTCGAAATGTCGCCGACTTTCGCCAGCGGGTAGTCGCCAAAGTTCCGCCCTTGAAGATCGACGGGAAACCCAACTCCTGCCTGGAGGGTGGCGACCTCGCCAAGCCGTGCCAGGCGAGCCGTCAACGGAGCGCTGCCTTCAACTCGGCAAGGCCTTGTTGGATGTCGCCCTCGAGAGCTTCGAGGTCGGCGATGATCTCAAGTGGCGCGCGATGCTCTACCTCTTTGTGGACTACTTCTTTGTAGCGATTGAGCGACAAATCGTAGCCATGGGCAGCGATGTCGGCCTTTGGCACGCAGAAGGACTGCGCTGTTCGCTCGTCCGACCGCTCTTCCTCATCTCGTCCCCGCCATCGCTTGAGCGCATCGGGCAAGTTGTTCTTCGCGTGATCGCCATCGTTCAGAGGGCTTGTCGGGCGCACGCCGAGTTTGTCGTCCGACAGCAGCGGACCGCGCTTGTCGTCGAGCGACCAGCCGTCGGCCGTCAACTCGTAGAACCAGACGTTGTCCGTGCCGCCCACGCCGGTCTTGGTGAACATCAGGATGGCTGTGGAGACTCCGGCGTATGGCTTGAACACGCCGCTTGGCAGCTTGACGACACCGTCGAGCTTCTGATTCTCGACGAGCGTGCGCCGCAGTTCCTTGTGCGCCTTTGACGACCCGAACAGCACGCCGTCGGGCACGATGACGGCGGCCCGTCCACCGATCTTGAGCAGCCGCAGGAATAACGCAAGGAACAGCAGCTCGGTCTTCTTCGTCTTCACGATCTGCTGCAGGTCCTTGGCGGTCGACTCGTAGTCGAGTGAGCCCGCGAATGGCGGGTTCGCCAGGATGAGCGAGTACAGCTCGGCGTCGCCACTGGCGCCGTCGGAGAGGGAGTCGCGGTAACGGATGTCGGGTGCCTCGATGCCGTGCAGCAGCATGTTCATGCTGCCGATCCGCAGCATGGTGCCGTCGAAGTCGTACCCGTGGAACATGCTGTGATGAAAGTGCCGGTTGGACTCGGCGTCGAGCAGCAGCTCCGGGTGGTCGCGGCGCAGGTACTCGCTCGCGCCGACGAGGAACCCGGCGGTGCCGCAGGCCGGGTCGCAGATGTCATCCTTGGCCGTGGGCGCCATCATCTCGACCATCAGCTGGATGATGTGGCGGGGTGTGCGGAACTGTCCGTTCTGGCCGGCGCTGGCGATCTTGCCCAGCATGTACTCATACAGGTCGCCGTTGGTGTCGCGGTCGACCATCGGGATCTCGGCAAGCATGTCCACGACTCGGGTCAGAAGGCCGGCGTTGGGAATGGTGAAGCGGGCGTCCTTCATGTGGGTCGAGTAGGTCGATCCCTCGCCGCCGAGGGTCTGCAGGAACGGGAACACCTCGGTGGCGACGATGGTGAACATCTCGTTCGGGCCGACCTGGCGGAAGTTCTTCCACCGCCGCTCGTCGTCGGGGCCGGTGAAAATGGCGCCCTCCACGGGCTTCCCGGTCCGGTTGGCCTTGTTCTCGGCCATGGTCTGCAGCTCGTCCAACCGCCGGATGAACAGCAGGTAGGTGATCTGCTCGATCACCTCGAGCGGGTTGGAGATCCCGCCGGACCAGAAGGCGTTCCAGACCTGGTCGACCTTGCTCTTCAGCTCACCGGTGATCACGTCGGCAGAATAGCCGGGGCGGTTTCTGCGGTGGCGCTAACACGTCTGGAAGCGGGCGATCCGGCACCCTGGAAAGCACGAAACCCCGCGGCCGGCCCGAAGGCCGGCCGCGGGGTTGGTGCGAGTTGGTCAGTCGTGGAACCTGCAGGTAGCGGTAGAGCATGGTGGTGCTCGTGCCCACCGCCGAGGCGAAGTACCTAGGCACAACCTACGACGAGATACGCGACGAGCAGGCGCGGTAGTCACCGCGGTGGCCTGTCACCTTTACTTCCCCGGTGGTGCATGTTGAGCGAGCGGACCAACCTACTTGGCACCCATGACGCGAGAGATGAACTCTGCGACCGGAAACCAGTTCGTGGCCTTACCCGCCGGCAACGCGGAGCTGACCTCGTAAGCCTTGGTCTTCCATTCGCCAGAAGCGATGTCCGCAGCCAAGAGCTTGCCGTTGACCCCGCCGGAACGGCCGACCCATGCAACCGACTGGTCCCCTGCTTCCGAAGCGGCGACGATCTCGGCGCCGGCCAACTTCTGTTCAGCGTTTTGACCCCACAGCGAGTCCTTCGAGGCCAGTTCGGGGTATCGGTGTAGTGCTTCGCGTAGCACCTTCAGCCAGTAGGCCGGTGCCGTGTTCCGGTACGCGACGAGCAGGGACTCCCAGGTGATGACCGGTGCCTGCAATCCCGGTCCGGTTTCTGCTGCCAGGGCCTGCGGCAGCAGCAGAACATGCCGGACAGCCACGGGATTCGCTCCCAGACGCGCGGCCCAGTAGTCGACCAGCACGCTCTGCCGGCGATACTGCGCGTTCAAGGAGGCCGCGTTGGGCCGATGAAACATCTTCGCCTCGATGGCCAACAACCAGCCTGGCCCGCGAAGGACGACATCTGGAGTGTCGGCGTTCTTCGGACGATGGGCGAAGCGAGCCTTATCGGCGTCGGTGTAGACCGACTCGGCGAAGCTGTACTCAGTGAAGAACTGCACGACGTCGAGATCGTCCAGGTCGATGTCCGTCAACCCGCACAATTCCATTAGACGATTCAGGTCGGCAAACCCGTTGCCGGTGACGATCGTCGGCAGCACCGTTCCGGTGTAGAACCGTTCCTTCCGGTTCACCGGTAGCTGGTGGAGGTCCGCATCCGCTGGAAGTGTCGCCTCATGCAGTACGTCGGCCCAGCCCCCCAGTCGGGCCGCGAAGTTGAGATCGGGTGCTCGTAGCGTCGCCGTACCGGCAGGCCCGCTGAAGGTGACGCAGCTATCTGATTCCCGGCGAGCGGTTTCGATGGGCCACACCGAGCCAGGATGCCCGGCGTACATGGGCTCCAGAGTTTCGAACCAAAGAAGCGCGATCTGAGGAAGGTCGCCGTATCCCGCTCCCACTTCGGGACCGAACACGCTGTTTGCTGATCTCGGCCGCAGCACGACCGCGTCCGTGCGGCGACGCTCACCGGCCGGAGAATCGATCGTCACTAGCAAGAAGGGCACGTCAGGCACCATCTCCAGCGCCTGCGCGACTGACGAGACCGGCAACTCGACTGCGTAATCCATCCGGGCACCTTGACACACAAACCCAGCTTCTGTGTCCTGACACGTTCAGCATCGGCGACCGCCGTCACGCAGACACCTCCAACGCCCCGGCCCATCTGCCAGTGGCTCAAGTGAGAAAACCCCGCGACCGGCCCGAAGGCCAGCCGCGGGGTCAGGGTGTGGGGTGGCTAGTCGTGGACGTGCAGGTAGCGGTACAGCGTTGTCGTGCTCGTGCCGACCGCCGAGGCGATCTGGTCGACAGTTAGCTGGCGTAGGTCGTACAAGCGCTGGGCCTCGCGTTCTTGGGCGGAGGTGAACGAGCGCCGGCGGCCACCGACTCGACCACGGGCACGAGCAGCGGCAAGGCCGGACTGGGTGCGCTCTACCAGCAACTCGCGTTCCATGGCGGCCACGGCGCCGACGATGGTGAACACCAGCCGCCCGGCGGGGGTGGCGGTGTCGACGCCGAGGTTCAGGATGCGAAGCCCAACCCGCTGTTCATCGAGGTGGTCGAGCAGCCGGCCGAGGTCCCCGGTGTTCCGGCCGAGCCTGGACAGCTCTACGACGACGAGCGTGTCGCCGGCGCGGAGATGCGCCAGGCAGGCGTGCCATTGCGGGCGGTCGGCTCCCCGCTTGCCGGAGGCGGCCTCGGAGAAAATCCGCTCGCATCCATGGGCGCGTAGTTCGTCGATCTGCCGGTCGAGGTTCTGGTCTGGTGTGGAGACGCGGGCGTACCCGATGAGCTGGGACATGTGGTGCTCCTTCTGGTGGTTGCCCGGGAGAGTCCCGCCGAGTGGTGTAAGTCGGGTTCCTGATCGTGGTGACCGGTG
>NZ_CAXTHK010000050.1:0-16174 GCF_964244045.1 uncultured Jatrophihabitans sp.
CACTCCGGTCACCGCGATCAGGAACCCGACTTACACCACTCGGCGGGACTCTCCCTCGAGACCGGCATCCCGGTGTTCTTCGCCGACCCGCAAAGCCCTTGACAGCGCGGCACGAAGGAGAACACCAACGGCCTGCTGCGCCAGTATTTCCCTTAAAGGCACCGACCTTGCCCGCTGGAGCGCCGAGGAGATCGAAGCTGTCGCGCAAGCACTTAACTCACGACCGCGCAAAAACTCTCGGATGGGAGACACCGGCCGCGGCCTTCGACGAGCACCTACAGTTGCTTCAACGGGCCCGTGTTGCATCCACCGGTTGAACCCGGTCACACCACTAAGCGACGCTTCGAGACAGAGAACCAGCATGCGCCTTCGTGGCTGCTCGTCTGCCTCCCGACCTCGATGTTGCACGGAGTCGTAAGGCTGTTTCGAACGTCCGGATTTGCCGGGAAGGGGCACTGAGCGCTACCGCGGGCGGGTACGCATCAGGCCCTCCGGGCGTGGAGCTCGGTGACCGGGCGGGTGTCGCCGTGGATGACGCGCTCCCGTTCCTCGGTGGCGTCAACGAAGGCGGTGTGGCGGCCCTCGGCGGGCCAGTCGACGTGCTTGCCGGTGCGGCACGCACTCTCACCGAGCCGATTGGTGAGCCGGTCGTTGAACATCGGGAACGTGTAGCGGTGCCATTCCTCGACCGGCTCCGGGGTCAGCGATTCCTCCGCGCCCCACCGCAGAATCGCCAGCACCGCCAGTTCGCGGGCGATGTGCGGGTGCTGGGGCCAGCACAGCGGGATCATCTGCGTCGGGCGCCACACGTACTCGTGGTTGAGCCAGTCGGCGACCTCGTCGCACCACTCCCAGACCGCTTCGCGCAGCTCGTTCGGGCAGGTCGCCGGGTCCCATGGTCGGGGGAGGTTGTCGAGGTTCCCGGCCGCGGCCATCTCGTCCGGGTCGCCGCGGCGCAGCACCTCCAGCAGCTCGAGCGCGTGCAGCACCGCGCCCGGCGGTGTCGGGAACGGTGTCGCTAGCAGGGTCGTGGTGCTCACCAGGCCCACTCCTTCGTCGGGTCGTCAGCGCCTGCAGCGCCGGTGGGGTTGGGGTCGCGGTGGCTGGGCGCCAACCGGCGTGTGTGGGCGTGCGCGACGGCGGCAGCGGTGCGCTCCTCGAGCGAGGCTGTGGCGGCACGGCTGGCGACCACACGGGCGCGCTGCTCGTCGAGTTCGGCCTTGAGGAGCTTGCCGTCCTTGCCGTCGAGGCAGCGGCGCAGCCGGGCGATGATCGGCGGCGCGTTGCCGGCGATCACTAGCGCGTGCCGCTCCTGGATGCGGCGGATGTCGCCCGGACGAAGCACCTTCACGTCTTCGCCCGAGCGTGAGGTGCCGATCCCGCCCGGCCCGTCGGAGACGGTCTGGCGGCTGATCCGCACGTCGTCGATCAGGTCGCTGAGTTCCTTGTAGAAGTGCACATCCTTGCCACCGCCGAAGATGATCAAGTTGTTGGTCAGCCCGAACAGCGACCGGGCCTCGTCCTCGCCGTAGGACACGACCATCTGCTTCCAGGTCTGGCTGGCGTAAAATGAACGACAGCCCCAGGGCGCGTTCGTTGGCCATCCGCACCCGCAGCGTCGGCAGCGGTGTGGTGGAGGGCAGCTCGTCGAGGCAGGCGAGGAAGCACGGTGTCATCCGGCCGTGCTCCGACGTCGTCGCCGCCCACAACGCGGTGTCGAGCACGTGCTCGGCAATCGCGGTCATCAGCGGCGCCGCGCTGGCATAGGGATCCTCGCCGCCGAGCAGGTAAATCGTGCCCTGCTTGGCGATGAGGTCGGCGATGTCCGTGGCAGGCCGCGCCCGTGACGGCACGCAACGGGCGCGGATCTCGGGCTGGAAGAACAACGCCATCGCCTGCTGCACCGTGGTGACGGTGTTACCGACGGTGTCGGCCGACCCGTGCAAAGCGCCCGAGAGCAGCCCGTCCCAGAACCGGGCGGCGTGATCGTGCTGCTGCAGGATCTCGACCGGCTGCTCGGCAGCGACCGGATTGGCGACCCACTCCAGCACGTGCTCGAGCGTGCGGCCGGTCAACGCCGCGGCATGCAGGAAACCCTGCAGCACCTTCGCCGTCTCCGCGGCGTAGAACCGGGCGGCGCTGTCCTGCCGTCCACCGTTGACCGCGCCGGTGACCGTGCCGGCGGCGAACGCCTTCGCCCGCTTCTCCGCGACCTTCGGGTCAACGCAACCGGCGATCGGGTCCCACACGAATTCCGGCACGCCGGGGGCGGCGCCGAACGGGTCGAGCACCGCGATCGGGCGCAGCGTGCCGCCCTCGGTGAGCGGCTGTTGGCGGCGCTGGGCGGTGAGCAACAGGTCGTCGACCTTCGTCAGCGTGGCCATCGCCGCGCCGCGGTGCGCCAGCAGCGCAGGAGCGAGCACGTCGAGGGTCTTGCCTGAACCCTGCTCACCGAATACGCCCGCGGTGCGGTCGTAACGGCACCACAGTTCGACGCCGCGCGGCATCTGCGAGCGGCCCAGGCGCCACCCGACATCGGTGGGGTCGAATCGAGGCATCAGAACGGTTCCTTTCAGCGTGTCCGGTGGGGTGTCGGTTTCGCCGGCGAGGCGTGTAGTTGCTCGTAGGCGCGTCGAGCGGCGGCCGAGACGTCGTTCGGCGACGCGCGCGCCAGCGTGGCGTGATGCGCGGCGGCCAGGTGTCGCGGGAAGTCCTCCTGCGAGGCCCGTTGCTGGGTTGCCGCATCCGCTGTCGCCACGGTCAGCAGCGAGGCACGTTGCAGCGCTCCCGTCACCGGCTTCAGATCAACCGGGTCAAGGACGCGGATCAGTCCGGCCGGGCTGTATCCGGCGAGGTAGGCAGCGGAGCGTCCGTCCCGATAGGGCAGGTCGCATGCGTGGGCGACGACGCTGCCGTCGGCCACCCATCGGTTGACGGTGCGCTCGAGCTGGCGGGCGTGCACAGGAAGGAGCTGCACGCTCGCGGCGACGGCATCGGCCAGCGGTTTGTTCCACGCCGCGGGGTCGCCGGCGTGCCCCAGCACCGCGTGCAAACCCAGTGCGGCTGCGGTCCCGGCATCGACACGGCGGTGTGGTCGACGACTGCCGTCATCGAACGGACGCAGGGCTGTGCGCACGGCGTGCCACGAGTCGCCTGCACCAGCGTGCCCTGGCCGCGCCCCACCGCTGTCGCCGACGGCTTCAGCGGCGCGGGCCAGAGCTTCGGCGGCCGTCGCCCTGGCCAGGACCTGAGCGACGGTCAGCCGGGCGTCGCGCTGCTCGCTGGAGTTGATCAGGCGGGCCGTTGCCTCACGCACGACCGCGGGCAGATCTGCTCCCGCCGAATGGCCCGGATGCGGGATGGGCCTGTCCAGGGCTGTGAAGTCGCGTGGCTCCGGCGGGTGCTGTGCAGCGTCGCGCAGCAGCCGCACGGTGCACTCCCGTACGACATCAAGTCGCTGATCAATTTCAGGACCTACAGGTGCCGCGGCGACGACGTCGCTGAGCACGGTCACCACGTCGAGTAGTTCGGTCGTCAGCGCCCACCGTCCGGCCATGGTGGTCTGCAGTCCGGCCAACGCGACAGCGTCGGCCGTCACCGCCGCGGTGCGGCACAACGTCGATTCGTGCAGCGGCGCTCGTCGGGCGATCTCGCTGCAGGCGTCGGCAAGCTCACTCGCGAGCTTTTCCCGCTCGGCGCCGACGCGTGGGTCGATTCCGACGCGGCGAAGCTCTCCTACCGCACGGCCCAGGTGTCCCAGTGCCCGTGCCGCGTCGCTTGCTCCGGTGCCCGATTGGCGTGAGCCGGCGCTAATGGTGGCGAGACGGTCGAGGTGGTCGACAAGCTCGCCTGCGGAGGTCGGCATCAGCGCAGCTCGCGTAGTGCTCGCCTGGCGTGCCGCGTCGCGGTGAGCACCTCGGGGCGGCCGAACTGCTCCAGTGGCAGTGCCCCCAGCAGGTGCAGTGCGCGGGTGATGCAACCTTGCGCGTCGCCGTTGTCGATCGTGTGCCGCTTCCACGGCGCCGGAACATCCAGCACGTCGAGCGCGGCGAGGCAATGCAGCCGTACTGCTCCGCTCGCCGCGTCGTCTCGGCTCACGGCGGCCAGCAAGGCCGCAGCTTCGGTCCGTTCCGGGCCGCCGGCGTGGTCACTGTTCTCGGTGTTCACGAATGCTCCTTCGGTTGTGTGGGTGGGCTTTGAGCGTCGACGCGATTCGGGGGCGGTGGGCTTTGCTTGCCGGCGTTGTGGATGCGGCGGGTGGCTGTGGATGAGCCCGGCTCATTCGGCGGACGGGGCTACTTCGCCGATCGGTACAGGTCGGGGCGGATGATCGTTTTGGCTTCGCGGAGCTTCCCGACGCCGAGGACCTGGGTGGCCTCGCTGCGGCTGGCCATGCCGCCGCGGGCGTCGCCGGGTCGGCGGTAGCGCGCGATCAGCACGCCGCCGGTGATGGCGAGTGAGACGAGCAGCAACTCGGCGACGGCGACGCAGCCGTACACCGCCCCGCGCCCGGCCACGAGCCGACGCTGCTCGATGGGCAGCCCGCGGCCGGGGTGACCCTGCGCCAGCCCGCCGAGGGCGTGCTGGATGGTGTCGGTGCCGTGCGGCCACACCCATCCGCCACCCCACACCGCGGATGCCACGCCGAGGCCACCGAGCGCGGCGAAGACTAGGCCCAGCAAGATCGCGCCGATGGCCGCCGCTGGCGCCTCCCAGCCCTGGCCCATCGGCTGCGGGTCCCGACGACGCTGGTACGGGGCGGTCACCGCCGGCTCCACCGAGGCGTGCCTCGGCCGAGCTGCACCAGACCCAACCCCAGGTCGGCTGCGGCCAGAACCACGAGCATCAGCGCGGTGCCGGTCGCGTCGACACTTGCTGCGACCACGCCCAGTCCGGCCAGCACGATCCCGACAGGTGGCCACACCCACTGCCACAGTCGAACCGTGCTGCGCACCGGCTCTGCGTTCATCGGGGAGCCTCGGCCCGGTAGCGCGCAATGCGGTGGGCGTGGACGCCAACGACGACACCGCCGGCGAGGATCGCAGTGACGGCAAGGCCGAGCAGCCACCCGCCGGCGTGCACGTGCCCG
The DNA here is from genome assembly GCF_964244045.1 of uncultured Jatrophihabitans sp. NCBI lineage: Bacteria > Bacillati > Actinomycetota > Actinomycetes > Jatrophihabitantales > Jatrophihabitantaceae > Jatrophihabitans > uncultured Jatrophihabitans sp. Next base: position 5,090 of record NZ_CAXTHK010000050.1, read on the forward strand.
CGAGCCGCGGCTGCCGCGGCGAGGTACGCGCTGAGCAGAGTGGCGACAGGGAGCAACAGAAGCAGGCGAGACAGTCGGGGCGGCCGCTCGCGGCGACGCCCCTCGGCGACCGGCGCCGCCCACAGGTGCTTCGGATGCTCAGGCCGTCGTCCGCGCGGGGCGGCGTCGAGGTCTCGGTCATCGACGGTGTCCTTTCGTTCGGCGCCGGCCTGACAGGGCCGGCGGGCGGTGTGGCGGTCATCCGATGTGTCTGACGGCGACGATCTGGTCGGACCATTCGGTGGCCTCGGTGAGCTCGACCGGGACGCCGGTCTCCGGTGCCTGCACCAGGTAGAGGTGGCGGCCGTCTCTGCCGTCAACGCTGCGGTCGACGTAGCCGGCGACCATGCCGACGTGGCCGGGGTCGGCGGCGGTCCCGAGAGAACCGGGGATGAGGATCAGGTCGCCGCTGACGGCTTGGGTCAGGTTGGTCGGCTCTGGGCTGCCCGAGTCAACCTGGTCGCCGGTGAAGTGCGGCAGGGCCAGGCCCGCGGCAGCCCAGGCGGCCATCGTCAGCCCGGAGCAGTCGAAGGAGTCGGGGCCGCTGGCTCCGAACACGTAGGGCTTGCCGAGCTGCTTGAGCGCGTACTGCACGGCCGTGTTGCCCTTGGCGCTGCCGGACAACGTGAGCCCGGCCGGGACAGTCGTGGTGCCGGCAATGTTATTGCCGGTCGGTCCGACGATGTCACCGGCCGGGGTGCCGCCGGTGACCGCTCCCCCGCCGCCCGGGCAGATCGGCGCGCTGCCGCCGGTCGGGCCGACGTTGCGAGCTGCGACGGTGGCCAGGTTGGTCGTCGGGAAGTGGACGTGCGGGTCCCAGGTGTAGGCGGCCTGGAAGGCGGCCAGCACCGCGGTGGTGCCGCCCCCATTTCGAGGGTCGGCGGCCAGCGCCGCCCGCACGCCGTTCCAGTGCGTGCCCTGCAGCAGCGCGACGGTGCCGTCGACACCGCTGTCGAAGGAGGCGTAGCGCTGCACACCGACGCTGTTGAACGAGCTGCTGCCCGGCTCTGTGATCACGGAGTTGAGCGGGTTGTAGCGGTCGTTCTGGCCCTCGAGCTGCGCCACCGCGTAGAGGGCGTTGAGGTTGCCGGGCGAGGTGGGCAGTTTCAGCTTGGTGAGCACGTCGGTGAAGAAGGTCTGGGTGCTGGTGGCGCTGCCGCCGGCTCCCGTCGAGATGGTCGCGGCGGTGGTGGTGGTGTTGGCGGTGCCCCACAGCTGGCCAACGATCTGCTGGGCCAGAGCGGCGTTGGGCTGGTATCGCTCCGGGTGACCGGAGCCCTGCACGGCCTGGGCGTCGGCGCCGACCGAGCCGGACTGCCACCCCGTGAGCTTCACGAGACGATCGAGAAAGGCGTTGGTGGACTTGACCGGGTCGTCGGCGACGGCCTTGGTGTAGATCGACACCCGCTGCTGGAACAGGCCCTCGGAGTCGTGGTCTCTCTGGGTGGTGGAGTTCTGCAGCGTCGACTCGGTGTAGGCGGTGTCGACCGCGACGACTGCCGCGAGCACCGGCAGGTTGCGGCCGGCGGTCGTCGACACGATGGTCTGCGCGTTGCCCATCTGCTCGGCCGTCAGCGCGATCCCGCCGATGGTCTGACCGGTTCCCGCCCCGCCGCAGTCGCTCGAGGTGGGGTCGGCGTTGGCGCCAGCGCCGCCGATGAGCATCAGCACCGTGGCCACGCCGAACAACAGCATGCCGGGCACGATCAGGACCTTCGCCCCGCCCGCCCGGACCGCAGCGGCGGCGGCCGCGGTGCCGACTTCCCCACCACCACCGGACATCAGTCGGCCCGCCGCTGCTCGTCGCGATCGTGGGCGTTCTTGTCCACGCTGACCGGTTCGGCGGGCAGGCCTGGGTTCGCGTCGGCTGCGCGGGCGGTGATCGCATCGTTGGTGTCGGTGAGTACAACGTCGATCGACGTGCGCACGGTTTGCACTTTTGCTACGTGTGAGCCGACCAGCCACAGCGCGCGGCCCTTGGCCGCGGTGGCCCAGTCGGTGACGATGCGTTCGGCCATCGGGGTCAGGCCGAGCAGGTCGGACAGCTCGTCGCCGATCTGGTCGTCCTGGCCGAGCAACACCTTCGTCGCGCACAGGTGCATCAGGTCCTTGGCGATCGCCACGGCCTGGCTCCCGGCGTCGCCGACGGTGAGCATGTCGCTGGGCTTGTGGGCGATGACGACCTGGATTGCGCCGTCGCGGCGCGAGAGCCGCAGATCGGCATCGAGGGACTTCACGGCGTCGGTCCCGAGGCGCATCTGCTTCCAGCACTCGTCGCGGATGATCACCCGCATGTCACCGGGTTCGGCGACCTGCGTCATCGCCCGGCCCCACGAGTTCAGGCAGGTGAGCGCGACGCCCACGGCCTCGTCGCCGAGCGGGTCGAGCCGCGACAGCGACAGGGACTGGATCGGGGCGCGCCAGTCGACGTCGACCGTGGTGGCCGCGTCGAACAGCCCGGCCAGGTGGCCCTTGACCAGCGAGCCGAGGGCGTCGCGTACCGGGCGGGTCTGGTCGAGGAAGTGCTGCCGTGAGCTGTAGCGGCAATCGGTGACCAGCTGCTGGGTGGGGTTGTTCAGCGCCTCCCATAGCTGCGGGATGGTGATCTCGCGGAGCTGGTCGGTGCCGGCGGCGTACCCGGTGAGGTCGCGGATCACGAGCCCGACCGCCGTCTCGGCGGTGGGGCCGAAGGAGACGTGTTGCGAGCCGACCAGGCCCTTGATCAGCAGCAGCCAGCGGGAGAACACCATCGCCGCCCGGCGCTGGGCCTCCGTGCGGGGCAGGTGGGTCCAGTCGTTGCCCAGCGGGCCGAAGTCGAGCGGGTTGATGCGGGCGGGCAGGCCGTGCCCGACGACGTGCGGCTCGACCCCGAGCGCGCGGCACAGCGGCTCGTATTCGTCTTTGACGTCGCCGAGGATCAGGGTCCGGTAGGCGTAGGCCATCATCCGCAGGCAGAACATCTTGACCGTGCCCGACTTGCCGCGGCCGGGGGCGCCGAAGAACATCATGTTGGGGTTGGTGACGCCGGCGACGCCGCCCAGGGTCCAGCCGATCGGGTCGACGTGGAACGCGCCGCCCGACAGGAAGTCCACGCCCATCTGCGCGCCGGTCGACGGGAGGCCGTCGCCGGCGATTAGCGGCCACACTCCCCCGACCTGCTCGGAGGTCATCCGGTAGACCTGCAGCGGCGCCGGGACCGGTGCCCAGCCGGCGGCGCGGCCGCGTCGGCCGTGCTTGCCGACCATCTCCCCGAACGGGTCGACGTCCTTCAACGGCGCCGGTGCGGGAACGAGCGGCGGCAGGGTGTGGCCGAAGTCGGCCACGAGCTGGGCGACGCCGCGGCCGTCGTCGGCTCGCCGCCGCGATGGCCTCGTGCGGGTCGGGGTGCTCATCACTTGACCCCCCGCCGCTTGGGCAGCCCGATCCCGGCGGGGATGCAGGCGGCGGCGAACCCGGCGTCCTGGGCGAGGTCCAGGCGCAGCGGCATGAACCCGGAGCCGGTGATGTTGGCCTCGAGCCGGCGGGCGTAGTCGGTGATCGACCAGCTGTTGGGGACGGTGACGGCGGCGGCGATGCCGACCCGCACGAGCGCGTTGCCGTCGGCCAGGCGCACGTCCTGGCCTTCGACGCGGGCCGCGTCGCGGCGGTGGCTGGCGCGGACCTTGAACCCGGACTTGCGCCGCACCTCGGCCGCCAACTCCGAGGACATGGATTCGCTGCCGACCAGCCGGTCGGCCTTGGCGTGGCTGATCGGTTCGAAGAACACCGTCACGCTTCGGCGCTCCCCGGCCGCGGTCGGGGTGAACACCGGCGCCAGCGCACCCATCAGCGCACCCTTGTCGGGCAGCAGGATGGTGCAGGTCGCGGTGTGCCAGGCGTCGTGGGCGTAGAAGCGGCGCTCCGGGTTCGGGGTCGACGTCGGCCCGGCGGCCGCCATCGGCAGCGCCGCCGCCACCTTCGGGTCGTTCTGCGCGGCGATCGCGGCGGTGGTCAGTGTGGCCCGATCGCCCGGCGCGAACCCGGTGCGGATCGCTGCGGCCAGCGCGGGTGAGTCCAGCCAGGTCACCGCGGTGCAGCCGACGGGGCCCATCAGCCGGGCCTCGATCTCGCCCATCACCCCGTAGAGGACGCGGGCGCGGCCGTCGACGCCGCCGCCGGCCTCCTTGGCCTGCTTGGCGATGCGCTGCTCGGGGACGACGACGGTCACGAACGCCTCGTGCCGGACCCCGGCCTGGGTCATCACCTGCGTCAGCTCGGCGTTGACCTGCAGCGCGAGCTGCGGGGCGTCGGCGCGCAGGTTGGCCTGCTGCCACGCCGCCCGCTCGGCGCCGTCGTCGGGGACGGTGCGGATCTGGAGCGCCACGACCTGGACGAGCTCGGCGGTGGCCGCCCCCTCGAGCAGCTCGGACAGGCCGTTGCCCATCCGGGTGCGGGCCGGCAGCTCGGACAGCCCGATGCCGGGGTGGGTGATGCGGGCGACCACGGCCCAGCTGCGTTCGCGGTTGTCGGCGATGATCGCCGGGCGGGCCATCAGCGGACCGAACGGTGGGCCGTCGTGGGTGCGGATGCCGGACAGCACGCCGGGAAGGTCGGCCTCGTCGAAGTCCTCGACGGTGCCGGCGGCGGCCTTGGACTGCCAGTCGTTCCAACGCATGACCACTCCTACGGATCGGTAGATCGAATCGAGCGCCCAGCGGAACGCCGAGCGGCCTTTCACGGGGACGGCGACCAGCACGATCAACACGGCCCAGACCGGCGTCCAGCCCAGCGCGACGAGCCAGGCGTGCGCGGCCGCGGCGATGAGCAGCGGCATGCCGCCGAGCAGGATGGTGATCAGAGCGCCGCCGGACAGGCCGAGGAACCAGCCCTGCTTGTCCTTCGACCAGGCGCCGTAGCGGATGGGGCCCGCCCCGCCGCTGTATCCGGCGCTCATACCGCCACCACCGCGGCCGCCTCGGCGCCGCCACCAGCAGCGCCCGCACCACCGGCTCCCCCGGCGCCGCCGGGCATGCCGCCACCAGGTGTCGGCAGCACGCCGCCGGATCCGCCGGGCATCGGCGGGGTGGGCGGCTCAGGCGGATTCCCGCCACCGCTGCCACCGCTCGCGCCGCCACCGTTGCCGCCCTCGGCCCCGGTGTCGCTGTCGCCGCTGCTGTTGCCGCCGCCCGAGCCGCCAGAGCGGCCACTGCGTACGTCCGTCGGGGTCATGCTGTAGCTGGGAGAGCCGACGCCTGCCTGCGCGAGGACGTCCGAGCCGAGGTCGGCCGCGCGGTGCGCGATCGAGGTGACCGCGCCGACCCCGGCGCCGAACGCGCCGAGTGCCTGGGTGAGGCGGGACTGCGTCTGCGACTCTGCGCCGGACTCTCCACCGGAGCGGCCGTCGCCGCTGGACTGGGTCGCGGCGCCGCTGCCCTCCGAGGACTTGCCGCCGCCGCTCATGATTCCGGACATGCCGCCGGCGTCAGACCACGACTGGCGCAGCGCCGCCCCGGAGGCGGTGCCCGGTTCGACGAAGGCGAGCAGCCGGAACAGGATCATGGGGCAGACCGCACCGATGGCGATGATGATGCAGCCCACGACCGCCATCCCGGCGTGCGCGGTGTTGGACGCGTTCGCCGCGGCGGTCAGCCCGGTACCGCCCTCGAAGATGTTGCAGCTCTTCGGGTTCGTTTTGCACATCGTCGCGATCTGCGCCGCGGTGGGGGGCGGGTCGATGACGCCGACCGAGAGCTTGACGCCGATGCCGAGCAGCAGCGCGGCCATCGGTGAGATCAGCAGGCAGGAGAAGAACCAGCGCAGCGTCTTCCAGAACCACACCTTCCCGGTCTCGGACACCAGCCCCGCGGCCGAGATGGGAGCGGTCGCCACCAGGATGATCAACGCGGCTTCGCGGACGAACATGATCAGCACGTAGAAGAACGCGGCGGGGATGACGATCAGCAGGCCGAGGATTCCCAGCACGGTCGCGAGGGTGATGTCGCCGACCTTGTCGGGGAAAGTGCCACTCAGGTCGACGTGAGACATGTCGCTGGCGTTGAGCATCTGGCTCAAGATGCCGTGCTCGAGGCCTGCGGCCGCGGCCACGAAGCCGCCGGCCAGGCCGAGGAACCCGACCCACACCAGCCCGAACTGGCCGATGTCGAGCAGGACCTGGCCCATCGACTTGCCGTCGCGGCGCACCAGCGCCAGCGCCAGCTGGACGAACATCATGATCACCGCCAGCGCGGCGCCGAGCCACAAGGTGGTGGGCAGCACCGCGCCCATCGGCCCGGACGCGGACAGGTCCGGGGTGGTGAACGCGTCGATGATCTTGAAGGCCAGTTTGAGCAGCCACAGCGCGGCCGACCACAGGCCGGTCATCGCCGCCATCCAGACGTTGCCGACCGCGGCCGAGGCGGCGTCGCCGAGCCAGTGCAGCGGGTTGAGGCTGAACGCTTCGATGTGGGTGTGGGGGTGGCTCATGAGTGGGGCTCCTGTCGCAGGTCGCGGTAGCCGACGGCGATGGCCAGGTCGGTGTCCGGCCAGACCGACGGCGCCTCGGCCGGTTCGAAGCCGGCGCCGATCATCCAGCGGCCACCGGCCATGCCGTATTGGGTCGAGCCGGCCGTTGTGGTTTGCCAGACCATCCGTTGGCAGTCGGCGTCGGCGCCGCGGGCGGTCTGCTGCAACGTGACGTCGAGTTCGAAGTCGACGCACGGGATCACGAAGTCGGCACCGACCGACCCCTTGACCTGGCCCATCAGCAAGGTCAGGACGAGGGCGAGTTGCCCAGAGCCGCTGCCGGCGACACCCATCTGGTTGAACAGGTCCGTCATGCCGGTGATGAGCGACCAGCTGCTGGCGGTCGGGCCGCCGTGCACTGCCCAGCTCTCGATGACCGCGCGCGCCTGGGTCAGCGACCCGGACTGGAACGCGACCTGGTCGATGGCCGCGAGCTGCGCCATTGCTCCGGCCGGGGTGTGCGGGAACCCGGTCGGCACCTGCGCCGGGCCGGTCGCGGTGGCGGCCGGAATCGTAATGACGCCAGGGTTGGCCGAGGAGACCGCGCTGGGGTGCGAGGCGTCGTCGCTGACGCTGCGCATCGCCTTGGCGGCGAGTTCGTCGCGGGGGTCGGCGGTCGACGAGCCCCCCGACCCGCCGCCGCCCTTACCCGCCGTCGCCTCTCGTTCGGCGACGGTTTTGTGCTGGGTGCCGCCGTCGCGCGTCGGGGTGGCCTCGTGGACCACGAACAGCACCAGGCCCGCGACCAGCAGCAGGCAGCCCGCCCCGGCTCCGATGAGCAGGGCGAGCATCTTGTCTCGCGACCACTCCGGTGCTGGTCGCTCCTGCGTTCCGCTGCCCGATCGACGCTGACGGCGCAACATCAGCAGCCGTTCCCGGTGATCGAGGAGAGGATCACGTATCCGACGACGTAGATGATCGCGCCGACGATGCAGATCATCAGCCCGTCGAACCCGAGACGAGCGCCCTTGGGGTGGTGGGTGACCCGGCCCCAGATCAGCATCCCGACGGACAAGAAGAACGAGATGGCCAGGATCGCCAGCACGCCCCACTTCACCCAGGACAGGATCTGGTCGTCCCAGGTTTGAACACCCGGCGGTGCCTTCGGGCAGACCTTGCCGGCCGCGAGCACGTGGCTGCCGACCTGCTGTCCGACGTAGCCGCTGAGCTTCGCTACGAGCGTTGCACTCATCGCGTCTTTCCTCTCTTTCGCGGCGCGGACTGCGCCGTGGGGTTGGGTGGTGCATCGGCGATGTCCGAGTGGGCGGCGTCGATCAGCCCCAGCAGCTCGCGACCGGCGGCAGACACCGATTTCGGCAGCGGGGAGTTCGTGGGTCCGGTCACCTGCAGGTGCCGGTCCTCGGGCACGGTCACGAGCTGGCGGCGATCGCGCAGCCAGCGGACCCGGTCGCCGATGCTGGCCGCGACTTCGCCTGGCCAGCGGCCGGGGCCGACGGCGGCCAGTAGGACGCGGGTGCCGTCGAGTTCGGCGAGTAGCTGTTCGGCCGCGCGCAGGCCCGGCACCGTGACGCGGCAGACCACGATGACGGTGGGCCGGGTGTCGAGCAGCCGGCCGATGTTGGCCGGCGCCAGCAGTCCGAGGTCGACGACGGTCGCAGCTTCGGCCGCGGCGTCGGGCCAGCTGCCCGGTGCTTCGGCCGCGGCGCGCCGGTAGAGGGTGCTCAGGTGCCGCGACCCGCGCCGCCAGGCGCCGGTCGGGTCGTTGCCGAGCTCGGCCGTAGCGGCCGCGACCAGTCCGGACCGGGCGGGGTGCGCGACGTCGATCAGGCGGCAGGCCCGCCCGGCCGCGTCGAACCCGTCGGCGAGCGCCAGCGCGACACAGGATGCGCCCGCGCCGCTGTGGGCGGCCACGACGGCCAGCCAGTCGCGGGCCACCGCGTCGGCGCCGGCGGCGTTGTCAGTGGGTCTGCGCTGCCCCGCCTGGTCGGGCGCCTGGTCGAGGGTCGGGAGCGCGGGCAGGGTGGCGGCAGGGTGCAGATCGTGCGGCTGCGGCGACGTGTGAGGTGCGTCCACGGCGAGCGGTGGCGACATGTGAGGTGTCGCGGTGTCGGTGCCTTCGAGCGTGTGAGGTGCCGTGTTTCCGGGGGCTCGTGACGTGTGAGGTGTCGCTGGGCGGTCTGGACCGGTGGCCGGCGCGTTCAGCGTCGACGCCACGTCACGGTTCCGGCTGTGGACGAGGTCGCGGTAGGCCTGCTGGATCTCGGCGACCGAGAGCAGCCGTCCGTCGGGGTGGACGTCGCCGCCGTTGACGACGTCGATCAGCTGGCCAGGCACCCCGACGTCGGACAGCGTCATGCCCCGACCTCGCCTTCGCCCACGCGGTCCTCGAGCCACGAGGGGCCGCCCCAGCGGGTCGCGGCCCGGGCGGCGGCGCTGGGGCCGGCGGCCGCGCTGCGGCGGCGCGCGAGCCACACCGAGGTGCCGGCGAGCAGGAGGTCGGGGTCGAGTTCGGCCAGCACCGCCCGCGCCTCCGCGCCGGGCCGCAGCTCGGCGGTCAGTGTGGCCAGCCGCTCCAAGGTGGCCAGGCTGACGACGGCCCGAGAGTTGCTGATCCGATCGGCCTCGGCGGCGATGAGCCCGTTCGCGGCCGCGACCGTAGCCAGCAGGTCGGCGACCAGGTCGACGGTTACGGGCGGCGTCTTCGGGTCCATGTGCGCTCCTCGGCGGTGGATTGCTCTCTCACCGGGGTAGGGCGCTTTCTTGACCCCGGACCGGACCTCCGCGGCGAAACTTTCTTCAAGATTTTTCGGCGGGCCGGTTCGGGTGCTCATGCGACGGCCGCGAGGTAGGTCGGGGCGAGCTCGCGCAGCGTCGCCAGCGCCCGGTCCCGGCGCCGCCGGACGTGGCGTTCGGTGACGCCCAGCGAGCGGGCGGCTGCAGCCTGGAACCCGCCGCGGTCGCGCTCCGAGGCGACCAGCAGACGCAGGTCGTCTTCGCGCATCCCGGCGGCGACGGCCCACACGAACAGATCGACCAGGTCGAGGTCTTGCCCTCCTGCCGGGTCGCCGAACTCGACCGATGCCGGGTCGGCCAAGGCCAACCTGCGGGCCTCGCCCAGATAGCCGTTGTCGGTCAGTCGCTCGACCCGGTCGGGGTGGTACCGGTCAGAGGGCCGCAGCTCGGCCAGCACGCCGCGGCGTGTCTCCAGCTCCAGGTTGGTGACCAGCCCGCGGGTGCGCGCCCGCCACGGGTAAGCGCGGATCCGGCAGGTCAGCTCGCCCATCACGATCCGGGTGATGTCAGGGCTCAGATCGCGCAGCTGGTAGCTGAGCCGGCCCACCACACCGCTGAGCAGGTGCAGCAGCAGCAGGACGGCGTCGTCGTCACCGGCGCCGTCGGCGGCGGCGAGCCAGATAAGTCCGGCCGCGACCTGGTGGGTGCGCTCGGGGTCGGCCCACGCCGCGAGCAACTCGCCGACGTCGTCGAGGTCCGCGAGCTCGGGGACGTTGCGCGACCAGCGTCGCAGGCCGCCGTTGTCGAGGCGGTTGGCGAGGGTGTGCCAGTCCCCGGCGAGGGTGGAGTCATCGAACATGGTGGGCGTCCTTCGGCATCGAGGTGATGCCGGTGACGCTCCGAAGACGTGTAGCGATCAGTGTGAGGTGTGATCGCAAACCTGAGAGGATGCACGTGTGAGGTCCCGGGATACGGGGCCTGAGGAGGGGTTTTTCGCTGAGAAGGTGCGGCGGCGAGCGACGTGTGAGGTGCCCACCGCCGCACTGTCTGGCTCTACCGGGCAGGTGTGAGGTGCCCTGCCCCAGCCGCTCTGGGCGGTCGGGAACAGACCTGTGACTAGCCCCAACGGCATCCCGTAGGAGATACCTTCACCGGGCTTTGAAGCGGGCAGGGTCAACGGAACGGGCGATGCCCGGAAACGCTGCCTCTCTGGCAGCCCGCCTAACCGTGCCGGTCACCAGTCCCCTTGCGGGCACCTCGACGGCCAAGCAACCCTCATCGCCAGCAAGATCAAGCGCGCTCTATTGCCGATGAGCGGTTGCGCGAGGCCAGCAGCCAGGGCCACCGGCACGGCCGAATCGGTTGAAGTTTCCTGCCTACCGCTGCCATAAGCCGTCGGGGCTCTGTATGGCTACGCTCTCGGTGTGCGGGGCAATGTCGAGGCGACACCCATCCTGGAACAGGGGGGTGTGAGCTTGTTCTGCCGCGACGATCAGCATGCTGTTTGCCCTCATGGCATCAAGTTCAGCGTTGGCATCTTCGGTGCAAGAACAGCTCTGTGCTTGTGCAGCTGCCACACGAATTGTCCAGTGTCGGGGTCCTCCAGGGCTTCGACCAGCCGCTGGACGAACACGTGCACCTGCCCGGGTCGCGAGGCCATCCGCGTCTGACAGGCGCCTATTACAGCCTTGAAGCGGCGGTAGAAGTAGCTCTCTCGGCGCAGTCTTCGGTCGTACGACTCCCCTCGACGGAAAGCGCTCTCGCTCTCATGCCGCGTTGAGCGCTACCGCGCTCTGATCAGCGTGAGTTGTTTTGGTCAAGCTGTTGGTCGGTGCCCATGGCCCGTCGTCG
>NZ_CAXTHK010000051.1:0-15256 GCF_964244045.1 uncultured Jatrophihabitans sp.
TCAGCGGTCAGCAGCATCCCCGCGCTCAGCTGGTCCAGCAGCGGGCCGGTCAACGCGGCCTCGGACTGCGAATACGCCCCGACCTGGGCGGCGAAGATCGCATGCGTGCCGCACTCAGCCAGCGCCACCACCCGCGCCTGCGGGAACGCTGCCTGTTCGCCCTTGTTCACCCCCGGCCGCCCGAAGTGCTCAGCGTTCACAGCCGTGTCGGCCACGTCCAGGCAGGTGCCATCGATCGCAACCAGCCGGCGCCCGGCCAGCCACCCCCCCGGCGACGCCTCAACGCCAATCGGTGCAGCGACACGGGCGAACAACGCGGCCAACGGCGCCGAGCCGAGCCGGGCGCGGGCCTGAAAGATCGCGGACTTGCTCGGCGGCGCATAACTCTCGGCCCAGCCCGAAGCCCACGACAGCCCATCGGTCAACTGCGCGAGCACGTCCTCATAGGACCCCTCGGAATACAACGCCATCCCGATGCAGAAGTACGCCATCACCCGCGCCGGCAACGAACGATGACGCTGCTCCGTCCTGCCCGCTGCAGCGATCACCTCATCGACCAGCTCCGGCGGGAACACCCGCGTCAACACCCCCACCGACACCAGATCCGACAACCGCCGATCCGAGACCGGTTTCACCCACCCAGCACGAGGCACATCGTCAAACTACACGGCTGTAACCCTAACTGAACGGTATTGGGGCTAGCGCCGCAGGTCGTGGCACCGGCCGAGACCCGATACGACGACCGCGTCGGCGACTTTACAGAGTGAGTCAGCCGCCGGTAAGAGTCGCCGGAACGTCCCGTCTGCTGTGCGGTGGCTGCTCTCGCGTCCTGACACTCGTACAGTTTTGAGGTGGCCTACAGCGCTCAATTTGAGCGTCTGCCCACACCGGTATCGGAAACAATTCTATGATTGGGGAACGGGGTGGCCGGCGCGGTAAGTGCGGTAACCGCGTGCTCTAACAGATCATGGAGTTCATCGTGCTGCTCGAGATCGCCGGTCAAAATCACGTCTCGCCACACGGCGAGTCGGCCCGACAACCGTCGCGCGGCCCCTAGGCGTGTAGCGAGCACGCCGGGGTCTCTATGACCCCACCCGTTAACGCAGCGGTCTTCGAAATCCCGGACCGCGGCAGTCGCGAGGTTTGCCCCGTGCAACGCTTCGAGCGAAGCCTTCGCGGCGCGTGGGGTGCCACGGTAGCCCTCGGCAACGAGTATCCGGCACGTTCGTCGAGTCGAGCGGAGCGCGCTGTGCCTGCTATTGCTGTTCAGTGCCCCGACGAGTGCGGCAATCTCGTCGCACGGCGGCGGGCGCACCCATCCGGCCGCGTCCTCGGCGGTACGTGCCTGGTGTGCTCGAAGGCGGCGATGGTGCCCGGCCACCTCGCCCAGCGCCGCCGCTGAGGGGCTGGACGGGACGATGGCGTCGCCGACTCGTCGGTGCACAAGCGGTGCCAGCAGTTCAAGCAGCCCGACGATCTCCCGCAGCTCACCGACCGTGGTACTGGCTAGAGCGCCGTAGCCGACCACCCCGCCGATGGCCGGCTCCAGTTCCGCGGCGACCGGCGGGGCAGCGGCACGCGCGCCTGCTGCGGGGTGGGAGCCGGGTTTCACATGTAGGCGTAATTGGCCCGTCCGCGGCGGCCGCCGCGGGGTCATGGGTACGACGACCGCGTGACAGGCGGGAGCGGTCCGTCGCCTGCCTTCGGCGGCCGGAACGTGGTCTTGGCGTCGCGGGTGGGCCTGGGCGGTAGTGCTCGGCTGTGTTGTCCTGCCTCGCGCAGGGCGGCGTGCAGGTCGGTGATCGGCTTGTACGCGGCGATGAACGCCTCTGGCGACCCAACCGAAAGTTGAAGCCGCAGCACGTAGTCGGAGGGTAGGACAAACCCGCCGTCGCGGCCCTTGGTGAGCAGCATGTCCGCGTAGCGTTGCGTCACCGCGGCCGCGAGGGCCCCCTTGGCCGCGGAGAAGGCGTCGAAGAGGTGCCGCGGCAGGACCGCGCCAAGGTGTGTCGGACAGGCGGCGAAGGTCTGGTCGATGAACTGCGTTGCATGCAACAGACTGTTGGCCATTCGGTCGACAATGTCGTCAGAGGGTGCCGCAGTAAGTGTGCGCAGCGCCCGCCGAGCGGAGCCGCGTGGGTCGGGCGTGCCCCCACGGGTCAGCGCAAGGAACCCGACCGCGCCGAGCACTATAAGGACGACGACGATGTAGACCAGCGAAAACACCGGTGACTCCATTCGTTGGGTGACGTGACCCTCACAGGGTCGCGCTATGAGCACTCTTCAGTCACGACAGAGCGCTCCCCTGCGGAGAATTCTTCATCCGCGGCCCGAGGTGGCAGCTCACCGCGGTGCGGCGGGCGGGCAGCGCGTCGCCGGCAACGCTGCCGGAACGGCGGGAACGATCTTCGCGGCTACCCGCAGCGCCGAGTCCTGCGCGGGCGCGTCATACACGACCGCCGTCACCACAAAACGATCGTGGACGACGGCACTGATCCACGCGTCCTCACCCCCGTCGACGCGTTCGGCAGTGCCCGTCTTGGCGATGGAAACGGCCCTCAGCGAAGCCAGTGACCTGGCGGTCCCCTCGGAGACCGCGAGTCGCATACCCTCGCGGATCGGCGCGGCGACAAAGTCCGGGAGCACCTTGCCGATCGCCGGCAGTTGACGGGTTGGCTGCGGGCCGCCCCCGCCGCGGCAGACCGCAGACACTAGACGCGGCCAGGGTGTCTCACGCCTTCCGCCGTTCACGACCGCCGCAGTCAGCAGCGAGACGCCGAGCACGGTCGACTTGGCTGACTCCTGGCCGATAGCGGTCCGTGCCAGCTGGCCGTCGCTGAGTGTGGTCCCTCCGGGCACGCCGGAGGTGAAGCCAAGAGCTGAACCCGAATCAAAACGCAGGGTCTGGTCTACGCCGAAGTAATCGTGGGCAACCTGCAAATACTTCTTCGCGCCCACGGCCGCGGTCGCGGCAGCGAATACCGAGTTGCAGGAGTCGGCGAGCGCGGTCTGCACGTCGGTGGACGGACAGGTCTCGTCGTCAAAGTTGTGGATCGTCTGCCCGTCGCGGCCGGTAAAGGTGCTCGCCGGTGCGTCGGCGAAGTTGTACCCGTCGAGCAGGGCCGCGGACGCCGCGATCGACTTCGCCGTGGAGCCCGGAGCAGTCTGAAGCAGCCGAGCCGTCGACCCACCGCGGGTCTTCACGGCGCCGCGGAGGTACTGGTCCGGATCGGTGTCGGTCGAGTACAGCCCAAGCAGAAGACCAGTGCGTGTGTCGTACACGGTGAACGAGCCGTGAAGGGGTGCCCCGTCACCCGAGTCGGCGAACGCGCGCGCTCCGGCGTTCTGCAGCGACGAGTCGAGGGAGGTGACGATGTCGGCGGGCTTGCACAGCGGGTGGAACAGGGCGTCGAGGAGGTCCGCCGCGCCGACGTGACCGCCACAAGTCAGCGTGTCGGCCCACACCGACTCAACGCCTTGTTGGGTATAACCCCAGGTGTCCCACCCAGTGTCGACGTACAGCCGGCCGTAGGGGTGCTCCCGCCCACCATTCGCGTCATCGGCGATGGGCCTTCCGTCCGCAGTCCATATCGTGCCGCGCGGCATCCGCTCCTGCGCCCAGTCCGTGAGTCGCTGCGGGGACACCGCAAGGAGCAGATGGGCAACCGCGATCGCGACGCACACGATCACTGTGCCGGCCGACACAAGGAGGCGAAGCGCGCGATAGCCGGCAGGCGGGGAGTCGGTCCGCGCAGAGGCGCGCGTGTGCTGATTAAGCGCGCCGATGACGACGCCTAATGCGCCTGCCGAGGATGCTAGCGATGTTCCGGAAATACCGAGGAAGGGTGCGTTCACTCCGGTCAGCGGAGCGACGCCGGCCGTCGCGAGTGCGTTCCACGCGGTCTGAGCCGCCAGAGAGATGACCAAGGTTGTGCTGATGGTCCCGGC
The DNA here is from genome assembly GCF_964244045.1 of uncultured Jatrophihabitans sp. Taxonomy (NCBI): domain Bacteria; kingdom Bacillati; phylum Actinomycetota; class Actinomycetes; order Jatrophihabitantales; family Jatrophihabitantaceae; genus Jatrophihabitans; species uncultured Jatrophihabitans sp. Next base: position 3,949 of record NZ_CAXTHK010000051.1, read on the forward strand.
TGCTGTTGCGTGACATGCCGTGGTCAGAGCCAGGCGGCAGTACATCAGCAGGAGGGCGAGCACTGCCGGTCCGATCACCAGGACGCCGAAGTCGGCGATCAGCGCCGCCATCGCGTAGTCGCTGGTGATAGCCGGGATGCCGGCGGCGAGCGGGCTGCGCCCAGGCCCCGGCCCGATGAGGCCCCCGGCGTGTGAGGCGATAAGGGCTTCGGCGAGCTGCGAATCGGGCCGGAAAACACTGTCGAAGCGCTCACGGACGTATTCGGGACCGGCGAGAACCGCGGTGGCGCCTGCCGCGATCACCATCAACGCTCCCGCGGCCATATGGCGCCGAGGCACATCAACGGTCAGAATGACGACCGCTAGACCTGCAATCGCTGCGATAATCATCGGGCCCCGGTCCCCGACGCCGAACAACAGGCCGAGGTACAGGATGAACAGCGATGACGCGGCAATGATGAATGGCCTCGTGTCGACAGCCTTCTGCCCTTTCGCATCGCGCACCGTCCAGGCTGCGGCGAACCCACCGAGAGCCAGCAGGCGGCTTATCTCGCCCACCTGGACGGGAACCAGCGGCAACGAGCCCGCGGCCGCGTTAGGTCCGGCAATCGCCGCGGTGCGAAGGGCAAGGGCGGTGACCAAGGAAAGGAGCGTGAGCATTCGCCCACGACGCGAGAGCCAACCGGGTCGCGACTCCAGGCGTGAGCCGAGCAGGCGCCCGACGTGCAGGGTCGCAACGGCGGCGAAACCGTAAGCCGCCAGGTCGCTGGCCCCAACCCGGGGCAAGGCTGCTGCACCGAGGCGAAGTTGGACGAGCGCCCCTAACGAGGTCGCCGCGGCCACCGTGGCGACGGCCCGTCGACCGCAACCTGCTCGAACGCTGGCGACCGTCGTCGCGAGGGCGACGCCTGCGATCCAGAGCGTAGGGTCCGGACGGTACTGCGTCGGAACAAGCACCACTAGGCCCGCGATGAGTGTGGCCGGGGCGGCAACCAACAGGGCTGCGACACCTGACCGAACCGCACTCATGCGAAGACTAGCTCGAGGCGAAAGCGCATGTCCTCGTCGAGGCAGACCACGTCGCCCGGGGACAAAGGCACCGCCCTGTTTCCCGGGATTTTCTCCGGGTCCTCGCCCGGACGGAGCACGAAGGTGCCGTTGGTCGAACCGAGGTCGCGGACGTAGGACGCGCCGTCAAGCGTGAAGCCGACGGCGCAGTGCCTCCGCGACACGGCGTCATCGGTGATCACAATGTCGGAGTCGCCGTCGCGGCCGACCACTTTCTCGGTGTCATCAGCGCTGTACCGATCAGTGGCGACCAACTCGACGCCGTCGTACCCCTCGATTCTTACCGGGGCGCCAATCACCGCGTCCTGGTCCGGCGATGAGGCGGCCCAGTGGACTCCGGCCTCGGCCTCGACGTCGACTATGGGGCGGAACGATGCGACCCAGGTGTTGGCGATCCCGACCGACAATGCGATGCGGAGAACATAGGTCTCCGGCAGCATGTACCCGGTTGTGGTGCCCGACGGGCGGGCAGCCAACTTGTCGGCGAAGCGATGGGTCACACCCTCGGTGAGCGCCGCCCTGTTCGCCCGCAAGGCGTCGTGCAACTGCGGCGGCACCACACCGGCGACGTAACCGGGCGCCGAGACGAACCCGAAACGCGAAAGCACCGTCGCTTTCATTAACACGTCGGCGACAACGTCGACGACGTCCCCGCCGGCGGGACGGGCGTCACCGAGAAGGGACGATATCCAACCTTCCATCTGGTGCCGCGCACCTGGGTGGCGGACCACGGTGACGACGGCGGCGGTACCCACCGCGACCATGATGAACAGGAACCAACCCATGACCACACCTCAGTCCGACACCCGACAGGTGTTGACCAGGATGGGGGCGTGGAGGGCGGACGGCGACGGGGACTCGACGTTCGCGGATGTCTACGCAAGGCGGACCGTCGCGCGATCTGCGTCCGCTACGGCGCTCGCGCCGCTTCCAGACGACGAAGAGCGTCGAACGCGCTGTCGGCAGCCAGGCTCGCCGTTGCAGATCGCAGCGCGAGTTCGGCATCCGGCTTGGTGAAGCCGCTGAAGTGCCTGAAGAAGGCATCACGGGCCGGGCTCACGTGCTGCTTCAGATTCGGCGGGACCGCCATGTTATGTGCGAGATCGACGAGCAGCAGGTCGGAGTGCGCGGGACACTCGTCGGATCGAAACGCGCCCAGCCTGGTGTCGCTGAACCAGCGAACGGCGGCCGCGCGGAGTGCCGGGCCGATGAGCTCGCGCGAGATCAAGCTTCGGGTGATCAAGTCTTGGCGGATGAGGTGGCGCGCCCGGTAATCGTTGATCGTGGCGATGAGGTGCCGTTCCAGGTTCGTGAAGGCCGTGTTCTCGTTGCGCCCAACAACCCTCTTGACATTTCTATCGAAACCTCGCCGGCTCTCTCCGGTCGCACGGAACGTGTGGTACTCGGCAAGTACGATCGCGTCCCGATCGTCCACTTTCCTGCTGAAAAAGGCTCTCACCGCCTCGACGATTGGCTCGGCGAGCGTGTCCACGTCTCGCACGGGACGGCTCGGCCGACTATCGGCGAAGTCGCCGGACGGCGGCGTCGTCCGGACAGCGACCGTGAACTCGAAGCCGAGCAACTTCCCAGAGCTGCTGCCTGTTGGCACCGCGGCCGGATCCACGCCGCCAATCTGCCGATCACCGAGCCGCACCGGTGAGTCCTGACGCGGGTTGTCGATCATCCAGTTATTCGGCGGTTGGCCGACAGCCCTGCCGTGCGTGTTCCAGTAGAACCTCGGCGCGTTCGCGCCGCGACTTGCCGTGTTCGTCCCCAGGACGTTGTAGTCAATGAGGAACTCGTCGTTCGCGTGCGTCCGGTACCACATACCGATCTGCGCTTGGGCGTCGTCCGGCTGTCTCGTCAGCATGAAGTAGAGGTCGGGCAGTTCGGTCATCGCGAATGGACCCTCTCGATCGGCGCAGCCGGTTGCAGCGGTGCGTCGAGGACGACGTCGGCGACGACGACGGTCACATCGTCAAGAACGTGTCCCGCGCCTGCCTCCGAGCGCAGCAGGTCCACGGCCGCCAGGACGAGTTGATCCGCGGTCTGTCGCGGGGGCGTCCTGCGCAGTTCGTTGAGCAGATGGTCAACGGTGTCGGCGCCCAGGGCCTTGAGAAGGCCATCAGAGGTGAGGATCACGCGTTGGCCGACACGTCCGTCGACCGGAAGATAGTCGTGACGCTGATCTTGGAGGCCAATACCGCGGTCCAGGCTGTTCTCGTGGCCGTGTTCTGTCGTCACGAGTTGAGCGCGGGTGTCGGGCGTCTGAATGAAGACTGCGCCGTCGCCCACGTGGGCGATCTCCAGCAGCGGCGGTGCACCTGCGACATTAACGATCCGGACGATGTCCAGCGTGGTCGCAGGCGCCCGTCCGCTCCTGCGGTCCGCCGGCGTGGCGAGTTCTGCGACGCCGTCGCGAGCGCGCCCGATCAGGTCGTCGAGCGGTGCCGCGGGGTCGCCGTTCCGGACAGCCTCGACCGCCGCGGCCGATGCGTCGGCGCCCCGCGGGTGTCCGCCGACGCCGTCGGCGACGGCAACCAGCACCGGGGACGCTAGAGACGCGTCCTCGTTGGCGCCATGGTCGCCGGCAGCAGTCGCTGCACCGAAGCGGAAGCGCAACCGTTCGGCGCGTTCGAGCGATCCGTCGATGTACTCGACCTCGACCCGCACGGCGGAGCCCCTGAAGGTGATGACGTCGCCGACCTCGAGCGGCGCGAACGACCATCCCGAGACCGGATTGCCGTTGATCCGCGTTGACGCCGCCGACCCCGTCGTCTCGTGCAGGTACCAGAGGCCGTATCGCACGACGATTTCAGCGAGCCTGTCATGGCTCGTGTCTACGCGGATGACCGCGTCGGCGATCGATCCGATCGTCAGGTCGGTCCGGGCGGCCACCCGTGTTACCGGGCCATCCGGATCGCGCGTTGCGATCAAGCTGATTCCGCGCGGCCGAGGCGGTAACGGCGACAGTGACGGCGGATCTGATCGCGGGGGCTCGCCGAATGGGTGGTCAGGTACGCCGGTTCTGTCCGCCCGATCGTGCTCGGAGGGACCGACCGTCGCCATCGGGTCACGAACGTCCCCGGTCTGCTCGAGGGCAGGCACCGGACGACGCACCGTCGGCGAGTCCCGCTGCGGCCTCGACGATCCATGCCGATCCCGACTCACCTCATTGCCCTGGCCTCCAGGCTCGGCGGGGTGGTCCGGCCTCTCCCACCCGTAGGTCTCCGGTCCCGGACCCCCAGACTCCTCCTGCCATGACTTTGCGCCCTGCCGCGATGCCGGCGGAACGGCCGTGGTGTCGGCCGATGCGAAACGCGTCTGCAGGCGACGCACCCGCCGGTACCGAACGGCCGCGATCGCGGTGATCGTCGCAAGACTTGCGGCCCCAAGAAAGGATGCCAACACATGCGAACCCACCGCGACCGCCGCAGCGAACAGCGAGTCCGCGACAGCGGCCAGAACCAGGAGCACGGCACCGATCCGCAGGGCCCTGCGCGGACGGGTAGGAGCGACCCACTCGGTCGGAGTGCGGTGCGCATCTCCCGGGTCTCGCCGTTTAATCGGTCGGATCATGCGGGCTTCCTCTACTCCACGGGGACTGGCATTGATCTGCGGTCGGACTGGCGAACCGCGGCCACCATCTGCTCGGCCTGTGATGTCACCTCCGCGACGTACCGCGCGAGCTCAGCGCCTGTCGAGGTCAGTTTCGACATCTTGAACCCGGGGATGCGATCCTCTGGCGTGACCGAGACCCACCGGTCGACAAGCTCGACCACCTCCATCGGCATCCTCTCCGCGGCGAGCTTGAGGGAGGGGCGGTCGTCTAATTCGGTGTCGATCTGGCTGCCGCTGAGCATGTAGTAGAGCAGTGCCCCGAGCGCGTGCACGTCGGTCGCGACAGATCGTTTGCGGCCGTCGCGCTGTTCGGGCGCTCTGTAGCCGAGAGTGCCGATCCCGATCATGCTCCCGGTTCCGTCGGTCCGCCGGTCCGCGAGCTCGACCTTGCCGTCGAGTCCGGTCGAGTCCTCCCAGTCCACCCATCGGGGTTCGGGTGTGCCGTCGATGCGTTCGAAGCAGGCGTTCGCCGCCTTGACGTCGCAGTGCACCCGCTCGAGCACGGTCCACCCGAGCGTGATGCCCTCGACCAAGTTCTGCCAGTACTCGACCGCGCCGAGCAGCGTGAGCTGGTCGCCTCCGGCAGGAAAGAGCAGATCGCTGGTGCTGCCCTCGTACATGGGATGCACGACCCACAACTCGTCGCCGTCAAGGTGTGCGTCCAGCACCTTTGCGATGTAGCGATTTGTTAGTGAGTCCTGCGCCGCGAGCAGCTTCTGCGCGAAAGCCAACTCATTCTGCCGAGTCCCGGGGGTGCGACCCTTCGTGTGCTTTAAGAAGTTCTCGCCGCCATCGTCAGGGTCGCTGACATCCTTCACCCGGTACAGGCGTGAGGCATCGCTGCCTTGTCCGGTCGCCACCTCTGCGACGACCTCCCAAGCGCGCGCAGCGCCGTGCCCGTCCGCGTCTTCGAAGACGTAGCCCGGCTTGCGCTCCTCTGGCTTGGTGAAGTTGACCGCCTCCGCCTCCTCGGCCGCTGCACCGGCGTCCGCGCCAGCCCGTGCGTCGGTCCACGCGCCGGCCCACGCGTCCTCCTCCGCCTTCCCTCCTGGATCCGCGTGCCCGGCGTGGGTGCCGTGGCGACCGTGGGACGCTCCCCGGTCGGCGTTCAGTCGCTCTCGGCGCTCGCGGGCGATGTGATCGAGTGCGATGTCACGATCTGCGGCCAGTCTCGCCCGACTCACCGCCGCGTCGCTATCGATTTTCGCGCGTTGAACCTCACCTTGATTCTTGATCCTGTGCTTGGCCGTGAGTACTTCGTCGGCTCGCTCCGTGGCTTCGACATCGCGCGCGCGTTCTTGATTCGCGGCCCGACGCTTCCCGGTGGCGAGACGCTCCTGCGCCGCGTCGTCTAGCTGGTCCTCCTGGATCCTGGCGTTCTCGTCCAAGCTGTTCTGTCGCGTCGTAAGTGAACTCTGGTACGCGTTGCGATACGCCTGGACGGGTGACGTCAGCTTGAAGATCAACGGGATGAGGTCAATCAGCATGAAAGATAACGCGATGAAAATCCGCCACAGCCACGTCACGGGGTGCTGACGGACTACCTGCCAGAGCGCGTCCTCCTGGGAAAGCAATCCCTTGTCGGCGAAGACTTTGTCGTGCGCTACCTTGAGATCGGGGTTAAGACTCGCTTGGAAAGCCGCCGCGGTCGCGGCCTTGACGTTGGTCGCGCAGTCCGTCTTGGCGCTCGTGCCGGCCGGGCGATGACCGGAACAGTCGTAATACCAGTGCAGACGGTCGGCCGTCGCCCGCGCGGCGTTCGCCTCGCTACGCCGTTTTCGGGTATCCGGCCCGTCCGCGTTCTTACTCGTGTCACGGTCACCGGTTACAGCGAGGCCGTGTTTCGCCAGGGCAGTCTTACATGTGTTAGTCGGGTTTTTCTCGCACGTCAGCTGTTGAGTCTTCAGGTTTGCGAACGTCTCCGCTGTGTCCCATGCCTCCTTGGCGCGTGGAACCGCGCCGGTGGGGTCGTAGTTCGTCGCTACATCGTCAAGCGTCTGGCCCTTCCGCAGGCGACCGTCCAGTGGATGCTCCTTGTGCGCCGCGTAAACAGCGGGCGCATCCACGGTATCGAACTGCTTCTGGTGGATTTGGTTAAGCTTGTCGGCGATCTCCGGCGCGAAGATCTTCATCGACAGAAGTTCGGAGATCAGGCCGCCGACCACGAGGGTCAGCGCGAGCCGCGAGCCGACGAAGGCGACCCAACCTGACCGCGACTTCGGCGTGTCCATCGTCGAAGTGATCCAGCGGTCGATCTGCAAAACCGCGAACGCCCATATCAATCCAGCGGGGAGCGCGTATAACCAACCCCGGCTCCGATCCAAGATGATGGAGCCCGCGATCGTTACGGAAGCGCCGGAGAGCAGCGCGATCACGCCCACCATCGAACCCATAGACGTCAGAATTGCCCTGTCGTGCGTATTGTCACCGAGTAGCTTCAGGTCTGCACCGGCTAGCCAGAGTGCCGGAGTTCGACGGGTCCTGCCCCGCCAGGGGACGCAGAGGATGAGGACCACAACGGCTACCGTGAGCGCCAGCAACGCGCCACCCGCCAGGACCCGCGCGCCGACATCACTCACTGCACAGCTCCTAGCCAATGGCGGTCCGAAGGGCGTCCGCCAACGACGCGCGGAAGCTGCATCAAACGGTGACGCCGGGGAGCGTAGCTCGGCCCGCCGACCGGTATCTCTGCTGGAGGACCGAAGACCGTGTGAAGCGCGTGCTCGCCCAACATGCGCACCCCCGAACGTCTCGCCCTGCCCCTGTATGAGCCACTGTGCTGGCACGCAGCGCGAGCGCGACCGCTGCGGTCTTGGATGTGGAAATCTCCGCGACAGCACTCGGCAGCTTGCAATTCGCCGACCTGAACGTCGTCCCAGGCCCCCGTCACGACTCCGCTGCATCTGGTCACCAAGTGCGACAAGCGTGCAGTCGGAGCCGGGACTATCCAAGGGTCTGATCTTGGAACGTGAGGAACGGCATGTCCACTGGCAGTGCATAAAGGACAAACCAACTCGCCCACATCCGAGGATCGTTCGCACGCTGAACGAGTAGTAGGCAACCCGTCCTGGGGACTCGCCTGCTCTCGGGTAGCGACCGACCTTGAAGGTGTCAGCCCTCGCTGCTTCGGCCTGGCCCGGATCCGAGTGAGCAAAGCTGCGCGAGCTGGCGTGGTATGACCTGCGGACGCTAGCGCGTTCCCAATCCGAGGTAGTCGCGGATGGCCTGGCGGGCGTACTGCTCAGGGGTCACCGCATGCCTGCGGGCGACCGTCTCCAGCTCAGCTAGATCGTCATCGGAGAGGGCGAGTTCCAGTTCGTGCTCCTCGGCGTGCTCGCCGCTGACAACCGTGGCCTCGTCGTCGCCGGATACGGCAGCAATCGGCTGCGAGGTTTCCTGACGTAGGCGCTGGGCCATCTCGATCGCCACCTCGGCTGCAGCACCCGGTTCGAGGCCGGCCTGGTCCTGCAGCGCCGCCACGACCAGCGCAGCCCAGCCGTCTGCTCGGTGGTGCGCCTCGACGCTGCCGGTGTGCGTGACCTGCTCAGATGCGTCCAATCGCACCGAAGTATAGGTCGCCGGATCGGAGTAAGGGGTCACATTCGCTATCGCCACCTGGCCTAGAACCTCGCGACGACTGTTGTCGCCACCCGGCCAGAGTTCCACCACCACACGAATCACTGGTTCATCATCTCTGTCGCAGCCCGACACGTCACGGGACTTGCAGACCGGCGAAACCCACGCTCGCCCCGTCATAGCCACGGCGCCCCGCCGAGAGCGCAGCGGCACAGATCCACCTCGCGACCCGCACCAGCGCCGCCCCACGCCCGAGCACCACGCACCCGTCCAGCGCTCCGACCAGCGACGTCTACTCCGCGAACTGCACCGCTGCGAGGGATGCCGGCGCAGCGCCGCTCTACCCAGGGGATCCCGGTTATCGTGCTGCTCTGGATCGAGACGGCGACGGCGTATCCTGCGAGTGACCTCGTTCGGGACTCGATGACCATGAAGAGGAGCGGGATCCAGCCCGACCCCTGCCTTGGCCGAAACGATGTCCAGGCACCCAACATTCGACCCCGTCGTCCGCGGCGGTCCTGAGGTCGTCATAGTCGCGGACACCCGCCTGGGTCATCACTACCCGCCGGTCGAAGGCCTCGACCTCGTTACGCGTCTGGGCCGGGTCTTCTGCGCCGCCGTCGCTGTAGGGAACTCCTTCGACGTCCTCGTCGGGGCCGACGTCGCGGTATCGCGCCGCGAGAGAGGTACGCGTCCTTGGGTTCTGATGGGCGCGTTCTTGGCTCGGCAGTTCGGTCGATCGCCGTCACTGGTTCTCCTCGGCCTCCGCTTCGGATGCCTCCTCGGCCTGGGCTGTTCTCTCCATCTCGGCGATCAACTCACGCTCAAGTTGCGCGAGGTCCTCAATCATCTCGCTCATGGGAAAGGGGTACGGAAAACAGATGCCCCGGCCCGTCAGCACTGGCGTGAACAAGTTGTCAGGGTCGAGTTGTTCATCAATCCACAGGTCAAGATCGAGTTCCAGAGCGGACTCGATCGCTTCTACAAGACCTTCGATAGTGGTGACTTTGAATGCTGCGAACAGGTCGTCCCGGCACCTGATCACTGCCGCCTGTTCGGGGACCTCCGATGCAGAGCCCTGCCCCATCGCCTGTTCCGTAGGTTTGTCCTGACTCATCGCTATCCCCTTTCGGTACCGGCGTTCGCGCGGGCCCACTACCCAATAATCCGCCCGCGAGTCGCAGGCCGAGCGCAGATTCCCAATATGGTCGTCGGTCCAAACCAGCAGACGCCCGGCACGAGCGATCCCGTCGCCTCAGGCGGTTGCGTCACCAGGACAACCTCCTCACGGACAGCCGTTCTCCTGCGGTCGTGGCGGACTTCCGAATCTCAAGGGTTCGATGGGAAGGTAAGCCATCCAGCCAATCGGAGGAAAGCATGCCAGTTCACAAAATCGAGATGTCCCAGCCAGATAAGCAGGTTCTGCATTCGGACATCACCTTTGACATCTATTCGGACGGCGACAAGCTTGGTTCGCTTAAGATCAGCAAAGGGTCCGCCGATTGGACACCACGACATAAGCAGAAGGCTCGCAAGATTAAGTGGGAGCGATTCGCGGCCGTCCTTGATGACCTGTACGGACAGTAGATAGCACGACGTGCGGGTACCCCCGGGCCCGGCCGTTACCGCGCGCACCACTCCGTGCTCTCGGAGGGGTGGGGTCTGCCCTAGACCTGTCGAAGTGATATGCCACAGAGTCGAGGGGCGCACCACTCGGTAGTGACCTTGGACATCTCGGAACCCGCGGCGAGTCCGGGGACCTCGGAGCCCCGCGGACTGTTTCGTGCCTGTTGAGCACGGCGCCTATTGCGTCGCCGCTGCGTTACACGCCGGCCAGCCACTGCTGGCATCCCGGTGAGCCCGGAGCGTCAGGGCTCACGACGCTCGCCACCCGCCGCCAGGTGGTCGGGCGGTCACGGCACGCTGGTCGCTTCGCATCGGGTGAGTCTCGGGGGTAGGTGATGGCGGTTCGCGCCGCGAACGGGCAGTCGTCGATCTTCGTGGGCACGGATCGGCGCTGGCACGGGTGGGTGAGCATGGGCCCGTCGACGGGCAAGGCGCGGGCGCGGCGTCACGTCAGCGGCCAGACGCGGGACACGGTCGTGGCGAAGGTGCGACGCCTCGAGCGGCAGCGAGACATCGCCGCTGCGCAGGCCGCGTCTGCGGAGACAGTAGCCAGTTGGTTTCCCCACTGGCTCGACACGATCGCAGCAGTGCGGGTCCGGCCCCGCACGCTAGAGACCTACCGTTGCATCGTTCGTCGCCACATCACCCCGACACTCGGGCAACTGCCGTTGGATGCGTTGCAGCCAGAACATCTCGAGCGGCTCTACGCAGCGCTGCTGGAGCGTGGCCTCGCTGCGAGCACCGTGCTGCGGGTGCACCGGGTGCTGGCCCGAGCGTTGAAGGTCGCCCACCAGCGCCAACGAGTCCCCCGCGACATCACCCGGCTGGTCGATCCGCCCGCCCAACGTCGCAGCACCATCGCCCAGCCACTCACCCTGGATGACGCCCGCAGGGTCCTGGCGGCTGCCTCGACGCAGCGCAACGCCGCCCGGTGGAGCGTCGCGCTGGCATTGGGGTTACGCCAATCCGAGGCACTGGCGTTGCAATGGGACGACATCGATCTGCGCGCTGGGACGCTGAGCGTGCGACGTACCGCGCATCGTGTCACCGGTGTCGGGCTGGTCTATGAGGAACCAAAGACCGACCGGAGCCGGCGCACCATTGCATTACCGGCCCAGCTCACCGCCGCGTTGCGCGCGCACCGCGAGGCCCAACGCGACGAACACGCCACGAACGGCAACATGACCGGCCAGAGCACCGCTGACGGGGACGGACCGCAGGGCGATGCTCTGGTGTTCACCCGTCCCGACGGCCAGCCGATCGACAAGAGCGCGGACTACAAGCAATGGCGGCGCCTGCTTGCTGATGCCGGCGTCGGACATGTCCGCCTGCACGACGCGCGGCACACCGCCGCGACCCTGCTGCAAGTGCGCGGAATTGCATTTGATGCATCATTCGGCGGATCCTGCGATCGCTT
>NZ_CAXTHK010000052.1:0-8009 GCF_964244045.1 uncultured Jatrophihabitans sp.
CCAGCGAGGAGCAATCCTCACAGGCAAGGAGTCAACCGAACCGGGGGCAGTCCCGCCAGGTAGTCCTCAGCGAAGTCCTCGCGCAGGCCTACAACTTGGGTGCCCAGACGGCGGTTGTTGAGTTCCGATACGTCGATGCTGACTACCGGGACGAACACAGCCGGTTCTACTCGACGACCTTCCGCCGCTACCCTTCCGTCGCTCACCGCATCCACTTCTTCGCCGAGACCATCACCGAAGGAGCGCGCGACCCCAACGTCCCGCTGACCTTCGAGGGCCTCACCTACCTCGGGTACCTCGTCCTCCGGCCGGTCCCCGGCGCCCCCGTGGGCCGCGTCCTCCTTGCTCCCCCGCCATACCTGAGCGGGCATGTCACGTGCATCGCTACCGACCGGGTCAACCTGTTCGGTGAGCAGCACAGCATCCGAGGGGCGCCGTTCCTTGCCCAGGACGCGCAGTTGCTGCGCTGCGCGCATGCAGCGCTGTGGGTCGTTGCGCGTCATCACCATCTTCGATGGGGCGCGCCGCGGCGACTCTCGCACGACATCGTCGATGCGGTGCCGTTGGAGAGCGCCGCCGGCCGGGTCGTCCCGTCACCGGGCCTGACAATTTCACAGATGTCCGCCGCCGCCACCCGGCTCGGGCTGCCGCCGCTGGTGTACGACCTGCGGCACCTGCCGGGGCACGAAACGCTACAGCGCATCGCCTGCCGCTACCTCAATAGCGGGTTGCCGGTCATCGTCGCCGGGCGGGGCCACGCATTCGTTCTCGTCGGTTACCGGCGCACAGACGAAGGAACACCCGACGAGCGGATCGAATTCATCCGCCAGGACGACGAGGCAGGCCCTTACCAGGTTGTGCCCGACTTCGGCGTCGACACCTACACCCCATGGCAATTCTTCATCGTTCCATTACCCGCGAAACTGTATGTGGCAGCCGAGGAAGCAGAAGTTCTCGGCGACCTCTGGCTGCGACTGATCTTCGGCCGCGAGGGTGGGCCTGTCGACAGGTCGAGCCATGCGCTGCGCACGACCGCGATGCTCTCCAACGACTTCAAGGCAGGACTGCGCGCACGAGGCGTTCTCGACGAGCAGGCAGCAACGCTGCGTCGAACACCGATGTCCCGATGGGTGTGGATCGTCGAACTCGTCGACCGATCGTTGCGACGCGCAGGACGCCGAGCGGTCATCGGCGAAGTTGTGATCGACTCGACCGATCACGCCAGGGACCGAAGGCCGCTTGCCTGGCGAACGCCGAGCACCGTCGGCGTGTTCGGCCCCGACACCCGCGAACTGCGCGTGGCGTCCATCAGTTCTCCAGCGTCCCCGGTTGCGTTCGCGAACTGACGTCATGACGACACCGCCTGTCACACCTGCCCGTAAGAAGTTGACGGAGAGTCGACGAGAAAGGCGCGGGCCGTGAACGACGACGAACTAATTCAGGCGGCACGAGAGGGTCAAAGCTTCGCGGCAGCGTTCCTCGTCAGCGTCTTCGGCCCGCGGATGCTTGGCTTCGCCAAGTCCATTGCCCCGGATCTGTCTGACACCGACCGCGAACACGCCGTCGAGATAGCGGTCGAGACAGCAGTACGAAAGATCGACAAGTTTGATCCATCCCGCGGCCGGTTCGAGTCGTGGCTTCGAACCTTCATCGTGCACGCGGCACAAGACTGGCGCCGAGGCCATCTCCGCCTGGTCAGTCTCGACGCCGAGGATCCAGATGGCGACTCTTTGCGAGACCGGATACCTGCCCGAGCTGACCTCACGGGGACACCGGACTCGGCGCCGCCCAAACCGCTACTTGACGTGCTGCGCGAGGTCGTGCCCACCATGAGGGTGGGAGATCAGGTAATTCTCGCGCTGCGAGACATGGAGGGTCGCTCGATCGAGACGACAGCGTCGGTGTTGGGCATCAGCGTCCCCGCTTGTAGGCAACGTCATCACCGAGCGAGAATGCGACTTAAGGCGCTGTTGGTCGCTGACCCTCGCACCCCGGCCGAACTTCGAGGAGAGCAGGCATGAGCAGACCCGACAGCCCGCAAGACCGCATCCAACAGATACTGAGCGACGACCCACTAGCTGACCTCGAGACGGTGGAGGCGGACGCCTCTGAGCCCGCTGAGTCGCCGGTGACGGCGGCGTTGGCGGCCGCCGGTCACGACATGCTCTCCGGTGAGGCGAGTGAGCTTTTGCTTGATTTAACCGCCGACGCGGTGAGCATCGAGCCGGAAGCGCGGGCCCGTCTGGTCGAGGCCGCGCAGCGTGCGTTGTCAAAACGTCGTGACGACGCAAGCCCGCTGCCGCGCCTGCTGTTCCTCGCCCGCCGGGAGGCGGGCGAAGCGGTCGAGTCCGTCGCGCGAGCTATCGCCGTCGACCGCGACGATCTCCTCCATGTGGAGCGCGGCGTCAAGAGCCTCGAGCAGTTCGGCGCTGATTCAACAGCTGCGTGGGTGATGCATTTTGGTGTGCCACTCGACCAGGCGAGGGCCGCTATCCGCCGCACTCTGCAGCTGCAGGCGGTCGATGAACGCGCTGCAGCGTCACGTGTCGACGCGGTCGAAGTCGACAACGCGCCGTTCCTAACGAAGGTCACAGCGCTGCTCGAGGACGCCTATCGCAGGTAGATGCGCCATTGCCGGTCTATGACTCGTTCTTCTCACGTGGGCAGGTCATGCCGGCACCCGCCGCACCCAGCGAAAGCACGCGGCAATTTCGGCGCCGGTCGAGGAGCGATCAGCGATCTTCGGTGCCGATGTCACGCGGATGCATCGGGTTGCTGCCGCTGAACTCGTCGCCGGGCTCGTGGTGCCCGAGCAGCTCCATTTCCTCCTCGCCGGTCATCTCTGCCGGTTCCGGCTCGTCGTCTTGGGCTGGGGCTTGTTCGTCGTTATTGGGATCGCTCATAGCGTTTTGTCTATCAGGTATGCCCCGACGAGAGCGATCGACGCTGCGAGCGTGATCGAGGATGCGACGACTGTCCAGCCGCGCTTCGTCACGGCGGCCGCAAGACCAGCAAGGGGTCCGGGGCTCGTCGCGGCGTTCTGCCGCCCGCCGTGAAGGATGGACTCTGTCATGCCGGCGGCGTCGGTGAACCCGACTTCGCGCCCGTGTGCGCGTCGGGCGACGCTTTGCTGCCAAAGCTGTCTGCTTTCTTCGATGTTCACCGACGTGGTCCTCCGGGGTGTTAACGCCACGACGCTTGCGGCTGCAGCCAGCAAGTCGCAGATGATCGCGGAGACGAGCAGCCAGCGGCCTCCGTGATTGCCTCTCTGGGTCGCGACGAATCCGCTGGCGAGCAGACCCAGGAGCACGCCCGCCACGGACAGAACTGCCGTCGCCTGCCGGCCTAGAGCGTCGAACCGGAATCGCTGGTCCTCATAGAGCCAGCGGGCGTGTTCAAGCCACGATTGCGCATCATCCACCGCGTTACGGTCGGCGTTCAGCCGTGCCGCCTTGTCTCGTGCGGCTCCTTTGCGTCGGACCACGGGAGAAGGTTGGTCTGGCGTTCGGCAGTTGTCGCCATTGTCTTTAATCGGGGAACTCGATGCCACGAGAACAAGCTTCGCATCTGGCCGTCGAGGTTTCGCGTCTGCCAGGTTGTCGGCGCCCGTCTTACGCCGCTTCGACACCTGAGTAGATCAGCTGCGGCGGAAATGTCCGACCGAAGGCTCGCAGTGCTCGGAGGGTGGCCAGGGACGGCGCTCCGCCGGACGGACTCGTACCGCCCGCCGAGTCCGGTAGTCAGCTCGTAGCCGAGACGGTGTAGCGCATTCGCGCTCGACGCCACGGTCGTCCGCCACGTGACATTGGACGGTGAGACTGTGATCGCGAAGCGCGGTGCCGGCGCGACATCGCAGGCGCAGATCGAGTTCCGCGACCTGACGAGATGGTTGCTCCTCGATCAGGCACCGCTGCGCACCTCGCTGATGTCCACGCGTCAGACCGTCTACTTTTCCAACGTTGCGGCGGCGCGACGAGGGCTGAGCGTGACTCTCAGACCCCGTCAAGGAACCGCAGCGGCCTTTGCAGCGTTGACTCGGCATCCGGAGCCGATGAGCGGCTTCGATGTGAAGGCGAAAGCCCGCGGGCAGGAGATAGGGGCGATGACTGCTGAAGCTGACGCTCGCATCGCGTGGTCGGTGCGACAACGGGCCGCCGTGTCTATCGGGTCATCTCCGTTTCTCGGCGGGATCGGGATCGTCGCCTCCATCATTGGCACCCGCCAGCAACCCACCGGCGCGCTGCACGCCTTTTTCTCGCGCTCATCTGCGCGCCGGCCGCCTGGCTCATTGTGCATCATCACGTGCGTTCACGCGACGGTTTCCTGGCCTCGACGACACTCACTACGTTCGGCACTGTGATCACGCTGGTGGTTGCATATTTGTGCACTCTCGCCGGTTCGGCGGTGACGTTCTGGTTCAGCGAGATGGTCACCAGTACCGACGTCCGCGTCGGGAGCCTGGCCGTCACCAGTGCGCTGTCGATGATTGCTGCCGTGGCCAGCTTCGTCTGGCGATGCTTGAAGTAGAGACGCGCTTGCGACGCTCATAGATTCGCGCTGGATCATCCAGCAGCTCGCAGACATTCCCGAAGGGTTGAGCCGGTAGGTGCGGTTACGGCAGAGGCTCGACTGGGCGAGCGGCTGCCGGGTTTTGCCAGATCATCTCTATCTGTGCGTGCACGCCGTCGCGGATGTCGAGCCATCCGATCCCTGACAGGGCGGCATTGAATTTCGGTGGCGCGTCGCTCTGGCGCATCTTGATGGGTCCGGAGTCGATTACGCCCAGACCCCATTGTGGGATGGTCATCGTGATCGAGTTCTGGCCGGCAAGGATGTCTTCGACTTGTCTAACGTTCAGGGCGGTGCCGTCGTCGGCGCTGAGCACGATGAGCAGTGGCAGGTCGTAGCGCTCGGCGATGCGGCGGTACTTCTTGACCTTGGCTTCTATGGCGTGCACGACATCTTCTCGGCGCGCGCTCACCCCGTCGGTCACGGGCAGAAGTTCGGTGCGTCCACTGGTTGTGGTGCCGACGACGCGGAATCGTAAGTGATCCACGACCAGCATTCCGGAGTCGCTATCGGTTCGGCTGGTCAGCCAGTCCCGAAGCACGGCCACCAGTGTTCGTCGGGCTGCATCGTCCGGTGGGTCAATAACCGCCTGTGGTTGTGCGCTGGGCCGGTCTGACAAGTCGACGGCGATGGCAAGTGGCACGGGAATGCGTTGCACTGCTCTCGCCAGTTGTGCCCACCCGTTGTTGCGTCTTGTGCTTGCCTGCGGAACTCCGCGTCGCCACACTTCGACGAGCAACGGTCGCCCGCAGGGATCAGTGACTCGCAGGTCCGGGGTGAGCCCGTCGATCTCAGGCCCGTACTCCACGGCGTAGCCGGGCTGCGTGACCACGTGCGCGGTGGCGATCTCGGCGAGCGCCTGCGTGTATAGCTGCTCCGAGCGGAGACGGCTGAGGAACTGGTCACGGACGTTGTCGTCGAGCGAGGCCAGATGACCTTCAAGCCACGCCCGCATGTCGGCGTGCAGTGGGTGGACAGCGTGATGCCAGATCGAAGGGCGCAGGGGTTCGGGCAGGGCTGAGAAGCGTTGTCGCATCGAGGCAATCAGGTCCTCGGTGAAGAGCAGCGGCATAGGTCCATCATCGCGCCGTAAGTGCAACTTTTCGCTTGGTCGGCTGGTTCGGGTACCGCTGTTGTGGCGATGGGTCGCTCCGCACCGCAGCTGACGTTCCGGACTCGACCGGGGAGCCAACGCAGCTGCCGGTCATCCACCCGGCACCACCACGCCGCTCGGATAGCGCCGCTGGATCCGATAGCTAACTCACGTGAGGCGTCCCGGCCCGGGTGCTGGAGACGGCAACGACACGCCGAGACGCGACCACCGTTGTCGGACCCACCGACTAGGCTCGGGCGACGCGCGCGTCCTTCGCTGTCTCTTGAGCGCGTCGCCCGAGCCTAGTCGGTGGGTATGGCGCCGTACGCGGCCTTCCTGCCCGTTCACTCGCCGCCTATGGCCCCGCATGGCCCAACTGGCCGCTGTCTTAAAAGTTTCAAGTCTGACACCTAAAACGCTTTTAGATTTCAAATCTGAGACTTTAGCTCTACGCTAGGTCCTGACGGTCACGGTAGGCATGGGTGGTATCTCGCTCCTGCCGCGAGGCCTCGACCCGTACAGAGTTGTTGCTCAGATCAAGGCGGTGACCT
Organism: uncultured Jatrophihabitans sp.; assembly: GCF_964244045.1. Classification (NCBI taxonomy): domain Bacteria; kingdom Bacillati; phylum Actinomycetota; class Actinomycetes; order Jatrophihabitantales; family Jatrophihabitantaceae; genus Jatrophihabitans; species uncultured Jatrophihabitans sp. Next base: position 6,214 of record NZ_CAXTHK010000052.1, read on the forward strand.
CGAATGGCTACAGGACGCGCTACGGCGAAGTCCACGCCTGGCAAGGCTGTGCCGCCGCCCGTCCGTCGTGCGCTGACCGGTATTGGAGAGCACCTCGGCACTTGGCGACGGCTCCGGGGACTGACCGTCATCGAGGTCGCCGAACGTGCCGACGTGGCCCGTAGCACGGTGCTGCGCCTAGAAACTGGCCACGGCGCGTCACTGGAAGCGCTGCTCCGAGTTGCCCGTGCGTTAGGTGTGCTCGATGACATCGTCGGGTCTCTGGACCCCTACCGCAGCGACGTAGGGCGCCTACGCGCTGAGGAACAGCTTCCGCAGCGCGTGCGCCGGCGTAGTGACTACCCAGAGCAGTCGTGACCCCAGCGCAGGCACGGGCCACGAGCGCACCCGGAACAACCACCGGCCGAGCATCCGATGTACAGGTCTGGGTCGACCTTGTTGGCGTCGCGACGCTCGCTGGGCGGCTCTTCTCCCACCGCCGCGGCCGAACAGAATCGGCATCCTTCAGCTACGACACCGGTTACCTAACAAACAGGGCGGCCTACGCCTTGGATCCAGCCCTACCCCGAGTGTCCGGGACCCTGCAGACACCGACCAACCAGAGGCTGTTCGGGGCGTTCGCTGATTCCTGCCCTGACCGGTGGGGCCGCCGGCTGATCGAACGCACCGAGAGGCACGCAGCCACCGCCGCGGCACGGGCCGAGAAGAGCTTCGGCGAGTTCGACCTGCTCATCCGTGTCCGCGACGACCTGCGTCAAGGAGCTATCCGTTACCAACGCGACGGAACGTTCCTCGAACGTGACACGCTCGGTATTCCAGCTTTGACCGATCTGCCGAGCCTGCTGTCGGCTGCTGACGGCCTCTCCGGTGACGATGACGGCGATCCGCAGTCGCTCGCGCTTCTGCTGCGTAACGGCTCCAGTCTCGGCGGCGCGCGGCCCAAGGCGCACGTGTTGGACACCAACGGACGGATTGCTATCGCCAAGTTCCCCAGCCCGAGTGACGAGTGGAACGTCATGGCGTGGGAGAAAACGGCACTCGATCTTGCTGCGTTGGCTGGCATCAGCGTCCCGGACAACCAGCTCGTCTCCATCGCGGGCCGCGACGTCCTGATCGTTGATCGATTCGACCGTCTGGCTGATGGACGCCGCCGCGGATATCAATCGGCGATGACCGCGCTTGAGCGCACAGACGGCGAGCTAGGCAGCTATCTCGAGCTTGCTGAACTCATCGAGGAACGCAGCCGCGCGGCCACCAGCGAACTCCAGCAACTGTTCCGTCGCATCGCATTCTCGATCCTGATCTCTAACACCGACGACCATCTACGCAACCACGCGTTCGTCCACGTGACGTCCGATATCTGGGAACTCTCGCCAGCCTTCGATCTCAATCCCGCCCCGCAACACGGCCCCAGGCACCTCTCGACGGCGATCGACGGCGACACCCTGGCAGACATCGACGCCCTGCTCGCGACCGCTGCTTTGTACCGACTTCGTGACGATGCCGCGCTTCAAGTGCTACGCGAGGTCCGATCTGCCGTCAACACGTGGCGTGAGGTCGCAACGCGCAACGGGCTCACCCGTTCGGCTTGTTCAAAGATGGAGTCTGCATTCGACAGCCCGGCCGCGCAACGAACCGCCGAACTGCTCACCTGACCCCGAAACGGCGGCCCGGCCGTCAGCACCGCTCCGACGCGGCATGCATCACTTAGTCCCGCGGCCTAGCGAGCAGGAGCTTGCCACTCTCTTTCGGACCGCAGAACCTGGTCAAGCTCCTGCAAGTGGTTCCTCAAATCG
>NZ_CAXTHK010000052.1:8019-15216 GCF_964244045.1 uncultured Jatrophihabitans sp.
GCGACTGCCGCAAGTCCGGACGTGCCGCCGCGGGTTCAGTTCTTCGCGATGCGTGGGCGCCGGAAGCGCCCGAACCGGATGACCAGCGCCATTCCGACAAAGACAAGGTTCGCCAACGCCAGCACGAACAGCACGCTCCAGCCGATCTCGGGAATGAGCAGCACTGCTCGATGACCAGGCCACGCCTTCGCGAAATCCGGTCGGCGACTGTGCGACAAATACAGCCCGGCGGCGATGACGGCGAGGACCGAGGTGCACAGCGTCGACACCCTGGACGTCATGCTGCTGTACAACCCACGCCGGCCCGAACCGATCAGCGACAGCCACGCGCCGAGTACGGCCGGTACGCCGAGGATGAACGCGACCACATCGGTCGCCTGAGGTGAGATGTCGCCCGCAGCGCTGGCAGCCTTGGCTGGCAGCCCGGGGAAGAGTGCGCCGCACACCCACACGGTGAACGTCACGACAATCGCGGCCGCGAACGCGAGTGAGGGCGATCCGGGCGGAATTCCTCTGATGCGGACCGCGAACACCGGCCGGGCAACCTTCGAGTCCCGCAGGAAGTTGGTGTGCAAGTTGCTAGACGGCTGCGCCTGCCCAGTGTCCCAGCTGACGAAGCTGCGGTAGGGCTTCCCGTGCTCGAGATTCGGTACAGCCACCACTCGGCCAGGTGATCGTGCAGCGCCTGCCACGGGTGCGGCAAGTGGATCCACTACGCGACGCCGGGCCGGTGGTCTAGTAGCGGTGCAGCTTCGCGGCGCCGTCCACGTGGCCTTGGACCGCGTTCGCCAGTGCGACGCTCACGGGCACCTTCACGTCGGGTCCCTCGAGTCAAGACTCGAGGGCCTAGTAATTCCTCACGCGCCCAAGGAACGCGACGACGTGCCGCATCTTGCCGCTCACCGCCTACCTCGAAGCGGCCCGCGCCGGTGACGGCGTGTTCTGCCACAGACAGATGCCGACCCGGTAGCTCTCCGCGAGGTCGTCAAGCCCGCAATCTCGTTGTCAGTCAGCGGTCCCCTGACATCGAACACGACGTTCTTCTGCATAGTCGCGTCCTGTGCGCAGGCTACGACCGGTGAACGCTTCAGGGCGGCCGTGGCGACGAGCCAGACAACGGTCCCGGGCACGCGACCGGTTCTCCAGTGGCCAGGCGCAACAGCCGTGTCGACCTCTGCCGGCGGCCTCCCTCCCTCCGGCCTCGAAAGACCTGCCGGGCTGCCCGCGACACGACCGGGCAGTCCGAAAAGCCTGTCCCTGTCCAACCTTGTCCAACCGCGAGCGTGGGCGTCCCCCGGAACGGTTTCGTAGGTGACGAAACCGAGGGGACATCTCATGTGGCATGAAGTATTCAAGACCATCCGAGCGGCGATGGATGACTGGCCGCGCACCGCACGGTTCTGCATCTGCGTTCTCACCTTGGCCGTTGCCGCCGCTATCGTCGCTGGTGTCACCTGAGCGGAGGCCGCGCGATGAGATCTGAGCCCTCACCCGCCAGAATCGAGCTGACCGCCGCGCTCAACGACCTGTACGACTCGTGCCAGGTCCGATCCTTTCGCGCACTCGTGGACGCGTCCGGGAACGCGTTTAGCCACGGCACCGTCGCCAACCTGCTCAACGACGCACTGGACAACCCACCGAAGGCCGACCGCGTCAGGCAGTTCGTGCTTGCCTGCCGCGCGTACGCGGCAATCCACGGGGTACACGTCGACCCAGAACGGTTCTATCCGAGCGCGTGGAAGAAGCTTGTCGACGACGCCCATGGCACGAGGGTGCAGGTGCGCGAGCCGGTCGTACGGGAGCCTTTGGCGATCGAGCTCGATGCGCTTGCCGAGGGCGCGAATTCTGTGCCGATGACGAGCCCGCTGGAGCTCGCGACTGCCCTGACGGGGAGCCTCGAGCGTCACAACGCCCGAGCTCGGCGTGGGCTGAGCATGGCGATGGAACCTTCGGTGCTCGATCAGGTGACAACGCTCGCGGCTGGACTAACGCGCTTCGACATCGACCTACCTCGTTTGCGGGCGGCGCTGGCGAGGACGCAACTCGGTCAAGGCAACTTCCTGGGTGCGAACCGGCACGCCGAGGCTGCCGTGGCGGCCTCGCCGTACGCCACTAGTGAGCATATGTTGTTGCGAGGGGAGACGCGTCTGAATCTCGGTGACCTCGTCTCGGCCGCGCACGATTTTGAGCAGGTCATCGCGGCGACCGCAGAGCAATGCGAGGCACCTGACCTTCTCGTGCCGGAATCGGTCGAGGATCGGGTCGAGCAGCGCATCACCGCGATGCAGTTCTCCCGGATGTGGATCCCTGACCTTCAGGGCCGCCACCAGCAGGCGGCAGCCGCGGGGGTCGTCGTCATTTCCGAGGCGGCTGCGTTCGGCAACCTCGCCCAGGTTGGAGCGATGCACCGTGCGGGTCGCGCGCTGCTTGCAACCGGCCGCGTCGATTTGGCGGTGCAGGGGCTGCGCAAACTGCAGGACAGCACCCGTCTGGCGGGCGATGCGGGAAACCCTCATCTGAAGCTGTGGGAGTACCGGGCGCTGGCCGCGCTGGGGTGGGGAGCGGCGGAGCGCGTCTGGGCCTCGTTCTGCGAGTCGGTTGAGGGCTTCGACGACGGGATGCAGGCCCATTTGTTGTTCGAGCAGGGCCGGCGGGCCGAGCGGCGATCTGCGGTCCAAGCGTTCGCGTCCTACGAGCAGGCGATCAGCATCTGGTCGAAAGGCGGCTATGTGAACGCCGGGTCCAAGGCCCTTGGGCGGGCGGCATTGGTGCTGGATGCGATCGAGCGGAGCGGACGCTCACGCGAGCCTATCGTGCTCATGGCGGCGGCGTACCTGTCCGCTCGTATGCGCACGCTGCCTTCGACTCCGGTTCTCGGTCGTCAACTGGGCGAGATGATGTCGGCACGGTCGCTGTCCCGGGCCGAGCTTGCTGGGGTGATGGACACTGCGCGCTGGCGTTTCCCGAATTTGACCCCTGCGCTCCTCTCGCCGACCTGATGGTCGTTGCCGCCCCTTCGTTTGTCGTCGACAGGCTGGCCCCTCGCAGGTAATGCAAACTTGCTCTCCGAGCTAAGCACGCTACGCGGCGTGAGAGCGCGGCAGCGCTCAACGCGGCTAGGAGAGCGCCGGCTCGGCGGGAGACTCTGGGTCTCATCCAGCGTCATTTGACCAAGTAGGTCACGAGGAATGCGAGGCCCACGATGATGGGGCCCGAGCCCAGACCGATGAGGACCGGGTGACGTTCCCAGCGGTATCGCAGCGTCCCGGGGCGTCGCGTTCCAGCGCGGCGAGACGCCGGTAGGGGTCGTCGACAAACTTGCAGCCGGCTGCTGTGGCCAGACCGGGCGTGGATCCTGCCGCTGGATCACGACGCGTCGGAAGGAGCGGACACCAACCAGCCATCATGTGTAAGGGTCGGGCTGCGTCAGCGCGTCCGTTGGACACAATCGCGGGGGGGTAGACGGGTTGGAAGGTGATGCTACGGCGGCGTTCACCGGCGCGGGGTTGAGCGGCGACGCTCCCGCATCTTTGCCTATGGGCAATTGGCTGCGCGACGACATCCTCCGGGTCATGTTCGCGCAGACCCGGGTGGCGGCGCCTGAACTGGTCGACGAAGGCCATCTGCGTGCTATGACCGGCTCCGGGCACAAGTTGGAGATGGTGCTCGGTCGCCTGTGGGGTGTGCTGGGTGACGACGCATTAGGTTGCCTGTTCGCACTGCGGGTTGAGCTACCGAACACTGGCCACCTACTGGCTGCTCTGCATCTGCTGCAGGGCGGCACCCACGTGACCGTGAACTTCGACGTCGGGATTGAGCTGGCGCACGACCTGCTCACGGGTCGGGTCGGCCTTCCGGACCGGTTCCGTAGCGTGAGGCCCGACCTTGACCAGTGGCAGCAGCTGGTCCCGTCCGCGCCAACACCGTTGACGGTGGTCACGGCCAAGGACGAGTTCGATGCGTGGGCGGTGTCGGGTCAGCCTCCCGCGCTGCTCAAGGTGCATGGTGGTTTGAGTCGCGACCAACGACGGCTGCTCGACGTCGTTGTGGTCGACATCGAGGAAATCGGAGCTTTGTGGCCGACACGCCTGCGTGCGGTACAGGGTCTGGCTGACGCTGAACGTCTCGTCATCACTGGCTACGGCGGCGCCGACCCGGACGTGTATGCGCCTCTGCTCGTGGCAGCCGAGAGTTCCTGGAGCGAATGGCGATGCCCCACGCTCCCGCCAGGGTCGCCGGTACCAGGGGACGCGGCAGCACACCAGATCACTGCCCTCGTGAACTGGGACGAGGGCACGGCGGTCGCTGCGTTCGCGTCGCTGCTCGGTTTGGATGAGCTTCCCGCGTGGGTGCCGCCGGACCGGCATGAGGCTCCGCGCGCCTACGAGTCTGCGTTCGAGGCTTGGTCCGCCGACGTTGCTCAGCGATGTCCGGCAGCGAAGTTCGCGCAGGCGTGGGCTTGGATGGTTGCCGACGCGGGCGACTTGGACCTCGCTGCTGCGCTTTTGCAGTCCGTCCCCGCCCTGCAGGACGACGGCGGGGCCCGCATCCGACTCGCAGAGGTGCTCTACGCCCGCGCCTCACCCGCCGACCTGCTTGAAGCCCAACGCATCTACACCGGTCTACTCAAGGAACGACCGCCCGACCCGGGTACACGCGACTTCTGCCTGCTGCGGACTGCCGACCTGGCCCGGAAGACACTGCTGAGCGCGTCGCCGGGCGGGCGGGTGCGCCGGTTGTGCGTCATGGCAGCCGCTCCGACCGTCGTCCTTGTGCGTACTCGTTTCGGTCGGCGTCGCGCGGAGACGGCAGCAGACGCGTACGGGCAGATAGGCCATTCCGGTTTGCGGCTATTGGAGCTGTGCGCAGTGCACGGTCCGAGGCAGGCTTGGCCCGTTCTGGGGATGTTCGCGGCCGGGCTCGGGCGAGCGAGCCGCCGAGCGATCGAGTTAGCGGAAAACGGGAACCGGCGAGCGATCAACCGGCAACGTGAGCTGACGCTGCACGCGTTGTCCGCTGTGCTGCGCGGACGCGCCGCCAGCGGAGACACGGTTGAGGCGTTGACGTCGCTGCGGCTGGTGTACCGCAACGCCGGGGATTTCCCGGGCGCCGGGAACTGCAGCGTGACGTTGGCGCTGGCCGCGGCCTCGGCCGGTGACTGGGCGGCTGCGAGCGAACTTCTCACTCAGGGCCGCGATGATCACCGTGAGGGCCAGCCGACTGGGGAGCCGTTGGTTGGGGCAGCAGCAGTCATACGGCGGGTCGAGTCAATTATCGGTCGGGTTCGCGCACGCGGCGCGTGAGTAGCACGCAGGGGCTGCTGCACGGATCGGTGACAGCAGCCGTTCCTAGGCGGTTGCCTTTGCTGGGGGACGTGGGGTGCCGCCGTGCCAGACTTTCTGATCGCGCAGCGGTCGGTGGGGGCTGCTGCACGTGTCGGCGACGATAGCGACGCCGGGTGGGCGACGGTATGTCGCCGACGCGCCTGTGCGAATATCGTGGGCTTCGATGGGCCCGCGGCGTCGGCTCGGATTGTTGACTGGACGGGACACGAGCGGACAGGAATGGGCAGGACCGTCGTCAGCGGGATCGCACATGGATCGCACGACGTCGCTTCGAGTGGTGCTCCACGCTCTTAGAGTCCAACGATTCCGGGCCCTGTGATGCTAAAGGAGATACGTCTTCCAAACTGATTACGCGAGTTCGATTCTCGTCGCCCGCTCATCAGCCCTAGCCCATATTTGCTGGGCCTCGTGGCTTTCTCGCTTCCCGGCAGGACGTGACAGAATCGGCGAAAGTTGACTGCTGGATGGCACGTGGATGGCACGGCATTCGGTCGGTCGGGGAGAGGTCACCGTGGCTGGTAAATCTGGGCACCGGGCATTTCGGTCGCATCCGGAGGCTGCCGAGTAAGCGATTCCAGGCGTCCTATGTAGGCCCGGACGGGCTGCGGCATGTCGCACCGAGCACGTTCACCACGAAGCAGGATGCCGAGGGTTGGCTAGCGGCTAAGGACCGACTGACCAGCTCCCCGGACTGGCACTCACCCGCAGCTACCCGAGCCGCCCGGGTCACGCTCACTGACTACGCCAACACCTGGCTGCGTCAGCGAACGCTCAAGCCGCGCACGGTGGCGCTGTACTGCGACCTACTCGACCGCCGCATCCTGCCGCCGCTCGGTGACTTGCATGTCGACCAGATCACGCCCGCGCTCGTCCGCGACTGGTACTCACGCCTGGACGCGAGCAAACCACGGCAACGAGCGCACGCCTACGTGCTGCTACGCACGGTCTGCACGACCGCCGTGGCCGACGAGCTGCTGGCGGCAAACCCGTGCCGCATCCGTGGCGGGGGACAGGCCAAGCGAGCGAGCGAGACCGAGCCCGCCACGCTGGAGGAACTGGCAACCATCGTCCAGGAGATACCTGTCCGTCTGCGCCTCATGGTGCAGCTCGCGGCGTGGTGTGCGATGCGCTACGGCGAGCTTGCCGAGCTGCGCCGCTCCGATCTCGACCTTCGCAAGGGCGTGGTCCGTATACGTTGCGGCGTCGTCCGGGTGGACGGTGCCGCCGTCATCGGCGAGCCCAAGAGCGAAGCCGGCAAGCGGGACGTTGTGATCCCGCCGCACGTGCTGCCCGCGGTGCGCGAGCACCTGTCCGCAATGCCTATGACCAGCCGCGACGCGCTTTTGTTTCCGGCTGCAACCGACCCGGCCAAGCAAATGCCGGGCCCGCGCATGTTTGTCCCGTTCTCACGCGCTCGGGCTGCCGCCGGACGACCTGACCTGCGCTTCCATGACCTGCGCCATACCGGCGCGGTCTACGCGACGATGGCGGGCGCGTCGCTGCCCGAGTGATGGGTTCGACTCGGACACTCGACCTCCGCCGCGGCTATGCGCTACCAGCACGCCGCGAAAGGTCGAGACGCGGAGATTGCTGGCCTGTTGTCCGTGATGGCGGAGGGGACGACGCGGCAACGCGAACTGTAAGACCTTTGGAACGGCGATTCTGAGCGAGCCGCGTGTTGCGATACGGGTGGTCGAGGCACTGTAAGGCGGCCGGCTCAGACACCTCGTACGTTTCTGCGCACTGGCAGTGCCCGCCGGTGCTGGATGATGAACCCTGTCTGCCGGCGGGCCTGCGATGTTCCCGCCCCGAGTACAGGAGTGATCGCTCGCATGCGAAGCAAGGTTCAGAA
>NZ_CAXTHK010000053.1:0-14970 GCF_964244045.1 uncultured Jatrophihabitans sp.
TCAACTGCTACGAGGCGTTCATCCACATCGTCGACTCGATGTTCAACCAGCACGCGAAATGGCTCAAGACCACGCGTCAGATCCCGTGGCGGGCACCGATTGCCTCATTGAACTACCTGCTGTCCTCCCACGTGTGGCGACAGGACAACAATGGCTTCTCGCACCAGGACCCGGGCTTCATCGACCATGTGATCAGCAAGAAATCCGAGATCGTTCGGGTGTACCTGCCACCGGACAGCAACACCCTGCTCTCGGTCGTCGACCACTGCCTGCGCAGCCGCAACTACGTCAACCTCGTCATCGCCGGAAAGCAACCGGCACTGACCTACCTGACCATGGACGAGGCCATCGCGCACTGCACCCGCGGTATCGGTATCTGGCCCTGGGCCGGCACGCACGACGGCGAGCCCGACGTGATCCTTGCCTGCGCCGGCGACATCCCTACCCTGGAGACGCTCGCCGCCGCCGACCTGCTGCGCATCCACCTGCCCGAGTTACGGGTACGGGTCATCAACGTCGTCGACCTCATGCGCCTCGAACCGGAGACCGAGCACCCGCACGGGCTGTCCGACCGCGACTACGACGCCCTGTTCACCATTGACACCCCGGTGATCTTCGCCTTCCACGGCTACCCGTCCGTCATTCACCGCCTCACCTATCGCCGCACCGGTCACCAGCACCTGCACGTGCGCGGTTACAAGGAGGAGGGCACGACCACCACCCCGTTCGACATGGTCATGCTCAATGACCTGGACCGCTTCCATCTGGTCATGGACGTGATCGACCGGGTTCCGTCGCTCGGCACGCGAGCGGCGACCTTGCGGCAGAAGATGGCCGACCGTCGGCTGGCCGCACGCGCCTACACCCGCGAACACGGCGAGGACGACCCCGCCATCAGCAGCTGGACCTGGCCCGACCGCGGCTGATTCGATCCCCCGACGCACCGTAAGGAGACGCCATGACCGACAGCAAGCGCACCATCCTGGTCGGGCTGGGTGACCCGGACACCGGGCTCGCCGGGCTCGACTGGGCGGCCCGCGAGGCCCACCTGCAACACCGCAGCCTGCACGTCGTGCGCGCGTACCGCTGGAGCCCCGGCGTTGCCCATTGGGCCGCCGAGGGTGACGACACCATCCGCGACGATCTCGCGCACTCCGTCCACGTCCAGCTCGAGGCGGCGGTCGCCCGAGTCCGGGACGCATGGCCCGACGTGCGGGTCACCGGCACCGTTGTCGAGGATTCCCCCGCCCACACTCTGATCAAGATGTCGGCCGGGGCGCACGTCACCGTTCTCGGGTCGCGGCACCTGAACATCGTCGGTGCTGCGGTGCTGGGCTCGGTCAGCACCGTCGTCGCCGCCGGTGCGTCCGGTGCCGTCGTGGTCGTCAACGGCCCGGCCGGCGAACCGGCCGCGCACCCGGTCGTGGTGGTCGGCGTCGACGGCTCTGCGGCCGACCACGACGTCCTTTCGTTCGCCTTCGACCACGCGAGTCGGCACGCCTTGCCGCTGCACGCCGTGCACTGCTGGCGCCCCGACCTGCTCGCCACGATGCAATGGCGTCCCGAGCAGCCGGCACCCGAGCGCGCGGTACGCGGGCTGGCTGAGACCGTCGCTGGTTGGCAGGAGAAGTACCCGGACGTCGTCGTCGACCGTTCCGTCGTGCGCGACCATCCGGTTGCCGGTCTGGTGGCGGCGTCGATGTCGCAGGAGCTGCTCGTCGTCGGCGCCAACGCCCGTCACGCCCGCGCCGCAGCGCTGCTGGGATCGGTCGGTCAGGGCGTGCTGCACCACGCGTGGTGCCCGGTCGCTGTCGTGCACACCTCGAGCCCGTGACGACTACGCCTGCCGAAATGCACGAGACCCACAGCGGCGTAGTGATCCTGCTCGGCGACCTCGCCTACAAGATCAAGAAACCGGTCGACCTGGGGTTTCTGGACTTTCGGTCCCACGATGCACGGACGCTGGCCTGCCAGAACGAGCTGCGGCTCAATCGCCGACTCGCGCGGGACGTCTACCTGGATGTCGGCGGTTTCTCCCGTTCCCTCGACACCACGAGCGAACCGGTGCTCGTCATGCGTCGCATGCCCGACGACCGCCGACTCTCGACATTGATCCTCGACGGGGCCGACGTAGCTGGCGACCTACGCCTGCTCGCCCGCCGGATGGCGGACTTTCACGCCGGCGCAGCCCGAGGGCCGGCGATCTCCGCCGCGGCCGGCGCGGCCGCGCTTGCTCGGCGATGGGACGACAACCTGCGCGAGGTCGTGCCCTACGCCGGAACCGTGCTCGACGACGGTGTACTCAAGCGGGTCCGCCGCGCGGTCACGCGTTTCCTCGACGGCCGCACGGTCCTGTTGAACGAGCGGGCCGCCGGCGGCTTCGCGGTGGACGGTCACGGGGATCTCATCGCTGACGACGTGTTCTGCCTCGACGACGGACCCCGGATCCTCGACTGCCTCGAGTTCGACGACGCACTGCGCTGGGTCGACGTGCTGGACGACATGGCCTTCCTGGCCATGGACCTCGAATTCCTCGGACGCGCCGACCTCGCAGGTCAGCTGCTCGACGCCTACGCCGAGTTCAGCGCCGCTCCGATCGTAGAGGCGTTGCGGCACCACTACATCGCCTACCGGGCATTCGTCAGGGCCAAGGTGGCGTGCATCCGCGCGGCGCAGGGCGATCCCGACGCGGCCCGCGACGCCGTACAGCTTGCCGACCTCGCCTTGAGACATCTCGAGACAGGCGAGGTACGCCTCATTCTCGTCGGCGGGGCACCGGGCACCGGGAAGACCACCGTTGCCACGGCCCTCGCCGACCGTCTCGGTGCCACCTACCTGAGCACTGAGGTCATTCGGGGCGAACACAACGGGCCGGATACCGACCGGTACACAAAAGAGGCGAAGACCGCGACCTATCGCGCCGTGCTCGAACGCGCCCGCCACCTGCTCGAAAGGGGTCAATCGGTCGTCGCCGACGCGACGTGGGGCGAGCTGGCGTGGCGGCGAGAAGCCGGCGAACTCGCTACCACGACAGCCAGCATGCTGACCCAGCTCGTCTGCGAGGCACCGGTCGACGTCGCTGCCGCACGGGCCGAACAACGGCTGCGGACCGGCTACAGCCCGTCGCAAGCCGGCGGCGAGATAGCGCGGACGTTGGCTACCCATCGCGACCCCTGGCCCGACGCGATACGCATCGACACCTCAGGCACTGCAGAGGGTGCCATTGCTCGGGCCGTCGGGGTCACAGCCCGTCGACGCTGATGGTCAACTTCGGCGCGCCTCGGAACCGAAGACTGCGGCCTGGGTCCGGCGTTCCATGTTGAGCTTGCCCAACAGGCTCGACACGTAGTTCTTCACTGTCTTCTCGGCAAGGAACATGTGGTCGCCGATCTGCCGGTTGCTGAGCCCGTCGGTGATCAAATCCAGCACCTCCCGTTCCCGCTGGGTGAGCGCCGCCAACAGCTTGTCACTGGGCGAGCCGTCCCGAAGCCGGTCCATCACCTGCGAGATGACACCCGGGTCGATCAGCGAGCGCCCCATCGCCGCCTGTCTGATGGCATCGATCAGCCCGGACGCCGCCACCTCCTTGAGCACGTAACCGGATGCGCCGGCCAGCACCGAGGCCAGCACAGCATCGTGGTCGTCGTAGGACGTCAGGATGAGGCAATAGGTATCGGGGAGTGCTGAGCGGATCTGACGGCACACGTCGATGCCGCTGCCGTCGGGCAATCGGGCGTCCAGCACCGCAACGTCCGGGCGCACAGCGAGAACTCTTGCGACAGTCTCCCCTGCGGTGCCTGCCTCACCGACGATCTCGAAGCCAGGCACCGTGTTCAGCAACTCGGCAATCGCCCGACGGACCACCTCGTGGTCGTCGAGCAGGAATATGCGTACCGGCCCCTCGATGCCAGCAGTCATAGTGATGCCTTCCAGGTGACGATGGTTCCGCGACCGGCGGCCGAGGAGATGTCGAACGAACCGCTGCGGCGTTCGGCTCGGACGCGCAGATTGGCCAGACCGCTGAGGCGGCCGGTTGGCGTGTAGCCGATCCCGTCGTCGGACACGACGAGCGACAGCGAGGTCGGCGTCACCGACAGATCGATGTCGGCGCGGCTTGCGTGCGCGTGCTTCGCGATATTGGTCAGCACCTCACGTACGCAGGCGTACAGATCCTGTGCCAGGTTGGCGTCCAGCCGGAAATCGACGAGCCCGGAGAAGACGACCTGCGGCATGAACCCGAGAGCCTCGGACAGTTCGGCCGCGATCTGCAGCACGTGCGCGCGGGACCCGTCCTGCGCAGAGCCGAGCGGGCCGCGGAGTTCGAAGATGCTGGTCCGGATCTGCCGGATGGTCCGGTCGATGTCACGGACTCGCTGGGCGATGCGCTGAGCCGCGACCCCACCAGGCTCGACGAAAGTCGCCGTAGTTTCCAAACTCAGCCCGATCGCGAAAAGCTCCTGAATGACATGGTCGTGCAGGTTGCGCGCTATCCGTTCTCGCTCCTCGGACCGCGCCAGCTCCTGGGCCGCCTGGCGTGCGTCGGCGAGCTCGAGAGCGACGCTGGCGTGTCCGGCGAAGCTGGTTGCCATAGCCAGGTCGGTGGCATGGAACGGCCGGCGCCCGCGACCCCGGATCACGCTGAGCACGCCCCGGACTCCATGGGCACCGTCCAGCGGTAGACCCATGATCGGGCCGGTGTCCGGCACGCTGTCATCGTCGACCTGCTCGGTGTCGTCTTGCGGCAGCAGGACGGGCGTGCCCAGCTCGAGCGTCGACCGCACCCGGCTCGTGGCGACCGGAAACCGTCGCCCCAGCAGATCTGAAGCACCGTGACCCGCGGCGGCCTCCACCATGAGGTCGGGCGCGCCGGGCGTCAGGAGACTCACGGTGACCAGATCTGCGTCCGCGATCTCGATCACCGATCGGGCGACCACGTCCAGCGGATCGTCACCCAGCTCGGAGGTCAATTGGGAGCTGATCTCGACCGATGCGGCGAGCCAGCGTTGCTGCAGACGCGACTCCTCCAGCAGGTGGGCGTTGCTGATGGCCGTCCCCGCTGCAAGGGCCAGTGCGCCGGCCAATGCCTTGTCTTCGGCACTGAACTTTCCAGCGGCCGAGTCAGTGAGGTAGAGGTTGCCGTAGAGCTCTCCGTGAACCCGGACAGCGACGACGAGGAAAGAATCCATCGGCGGATGGCTTGGCGGGTATCCGGCCGAACGAGCGTCGATGACGTTCTCTTCGAAACGTGTCGCGTGCGGGTCCTGTACCACTGCGCTGCGTAGCCCGCATCCTGCAGGCAACTGGCCGGCAACCGCACCGTCGGCATCTCGGTTGCTGACGTACACACATTGCTCGAGCCCGTTGTTCGGCCCGATCACACCGAGCGCACCGTAGCGGGCCTCGACCAACGTGCACGCCGCCGCGACCACGTTGAGCAGGACAGCGTCGAGAGACGGGTCCGCTGTCAGGGTCTCGATGGCTCGAAGCAGTCCCCGGAGTCGGCCCTGCGAGCGCTGGACATCGCGGGCCCGGTCCACCAGTTGCTCAATCAAAGCATCGAGCTCGAGCTTTGTGGCGTCGGGGAACTGGAGGGCCGCGCCGGGCTGCACATCCATGACTACCCCACTGTAGGCGCGTCGTGGCCTGATCAGTCTTCCTCGACCAGGACACCCGACCAGCAGCGTCTTCGAGGTGACAGGCCGGGATGTTGCCCGTCCCGGCACCGGCCGGGTCGCGCTTCTCATAACCCAGGTGCTCGGTCATCTCCTCGTTCAACGAGGTCTCGATCACCGTCTTGATGAGCTGCTTGAGCAGCCCGTCCGGCCCGGTCAGCGACAAACCCTGCTCCCTAGCCAGCGGGACCAGCTCGAGCGCCGCGGACTGTTCAGCCGTCGGCTCAGCCTTCTTCTTCGTCACGCCATCCAGTGTCGCCGTCATCAGACGCCAACCCTTCTCGCCGAGCAACGCTCAGCGGATCAGGCCGGAAACACGTTAGTCGGACAGCCCCTGACGCGTCGAGGGAGCCACCATCGCATCCCTGACGGCGTGATTGATCGCCTTGATGGGTTGGGCCGCGCCGTTCTTGCAGACTGATCTGCCGTACCCGCACGGTGCGTTACCGGGGCAACGCGATGTCTGACGGGTGCGCTGCGAGCGCCGTGACCTCGATCGTCATGAACCGGAAGAGCGGCAGATTCCACAGCAGGTCGTGCAGTTCGGCGTTGTCGGCGACGTCGAAGATGCTGAGGTTGGAGTACTGGCCGACGAGCCGCCAGATGTGTGGCCACTTCCCGCTGCGTTGCAGTTCCTGGCTGTAAGTCTTCTCCCGAACGAGCGTGTCCGCGCGCTCGTCCGGGTCCATGTCGAGCGGCAGCGCGACATCCATCTTCACGGCGAAGAGCATCGGTCAGGCTGGGTCCAGGACGAAGTCGTACTGGACGTCGACGCCGCCGGCGGTGGGCTTCGGGTCCAGCATGAGTTCGGGCTTCACCGCGGCGGCGATGTCGTCGTCGTTGTGCGGGTCGCCCGGGAAGTAGAGCTGAGTGGTGATGAGCAGATGCTCGGGCGCGGAGACCTTGAGGTGCAGGTGAGCCGGGCGCCAGGCGTGCCAGTTGGCGGCGCGGATGATCGCGCCCGTCGCCCCGTCGGTGGGGATCTGGTACGGCGCGGGCCGGATGGTGTGGATCGTGAAGTTGCCGTTCTCGTCGGTGGTGAATACACCACGCAGGTTCCACTCGGGGATGCCCGGGGCGAACTGCGCGTAGAAGCCCTCATCGTCGCAATGCCAGATGTCGACCGTAGAGTTCGCGAGCGGAACGCCGGCGACGCTGCGGACCTGGCCGTGGAACGTCAGCGGCGTGCCGGCCTCGCCCTCGCGCATCGGCAGCGTCCCTTCGGCACCGAACTGCGGCGCGCCCGGTGCATAGAAGGGGCCCTCGATGGTGCCCTTGCTGCCCTCACGGGCCGCGTTCGCCACCTCTTCGACGACGTGCTCGACGAATACGTCGAGGAACAGGGGCCACTCGCCGTCGGCGCCGACCTGGATCAGCCAGGCCTTCAGCGCGTCGTACTCGGCGTAGGTCACGTTGTGCTTGCGGATCGTCTCGTGGACGGCCTCGAGCACCTCACGGGCGAGCAGGCTGGCCCGCTCCGGTGAGGTGTCCGCCGCCACTGCCTTATCGGTGCGGAATCGCTCGGTAGCTGATGCGCCCGTAGCTGCGGCAGTCGCCTTGTCCTCGACGGTGGTCATGGTCATTCCCTTCGTTGGGTTCGTTCCGGGCGCGTGTCCGGACGGTTCAGTTGTCCTGGCGGTAGTGGGTGAGCTTGTCCTCGTCGATATCGATGCCGAGCCCCGGCGCTTCACGCACGCGCAGGCTGCCGTGGCGGATCTGAAGTGGCTCGGTGAGAAGGTCGTCGGTCATGTCGAGGAAGTTCGACAGCTCGCCGGCGCGGCGGGACGTCAGTTCGAACGCGGCTCCGAATGCGAGGCTGCACAGAGACCCGATCTGGCCGTCGATCTGGTTGCCCATGACCACGTCCACGCCGAGCCCCTCGCACTGGAACAGCACCCGCTGCGAGTAGGTGAAGCCCGTCCGGGCGGTCTTGATGCTGATGCCGGTGGCGGCGCCGTCGAGCAGCTCGCGGGTCACCTCACCGGGACGGGTCACGCTCTCGTCGGCAAACATCGGGATGCTGCTCTGGGCAACGAGCCAGCGGCGTCCGAGGACGTCGTCGGCCGGGCAGAGTTCTTCGGCGAACTGCAGGTCCAGGTCAGCCATCGCCCGCAGCGCACGAGCCGAGTCCGCGGCGCTCCATCCACGGTTGCCGTCGATGTAGAGCTCGATGCCGTCGCCGAGGGCTTCGCGTAGCGCGCGGCAGGCGGCGACGTCCAGATCGATCGGTCGTCGACCGACCTTGACCTTAAAGGTCGTGATTCCGTAGAGCTCCCTTACACGCCCGGCCTCGGCCACCATCTCTGAGGGCTCGGCGAACCCGACCATGTGGGACACGCGCATGCGGTTGCCGTGCCCGCCGAGCAACTCTGTGACGGGCAGGCCGACAGATTGGCCGATGAGGTCCCACATCGCCATGTCTATGGCTGACTTCGCGGTCGGGTTTGCCACGGTGCGGTTCAGGCGCGTGTGGATGCTCTCGCGCTCCAACGGCGATGAGCCGACGATCTGCGGCGCGAAGATCCCGTCGATGACGGCGATGATCGACGCCTGGGTCTCGCCGTAGGTGAACGGACGCGGCGGCGCCTCGGCGGTTCCGACAAGGCCGTCGTCGGTGTGCACCCGCACCAGGACGTGCTCGGCGGCGAGCACTTCGCCAGAGGCAAAGCGCAGCGGCTTGCGGTACGGGATCGAGAACGGGATCGCCTCAATTTTGGTGATCTTCATCTGTGCCTCTCCGGCAGGCGAGCGGTGACGGTCAGCGTCGGATGAGCGGGCTGCGAACGACATTGGTCCCGGCGGCCCGGTCGGCCGTGTCGAAGAAGTCCTCGCGGTAGATGTCGCGCGGGAACAGTCGCGCCTTCATCAACGCCTTCATCGTGTCGGTGACGAATTCCGGGCTGCCGCAGATGTACGCCACGTTGCCCGCGGCGCGGGGGAAGTCCTCGATCAGCTGGGCCGGCACCCGCCCGGTGCGGCCGTTGTGTTCGGCTCGGCTGAGTGCGGGTCGGTAGTCGAGCCAGTCGTGTTCGGTGGCAAACGTCTCGAGCCACTCGTGCTCGTAAAGATCGTCGGCGGTCGGCACGCCGTGATAGAGCACCACGGCGTGGTCAGCACCGGTCTCCGCGATGTGCTTGACGATCGACTTCATCGGTGCGAGCCCGGTGCCGCTGGCGAGCAGCAGGATCGGCTGCGTGCGAGCCGGGCGGAACGAGAACCGCCCGTAGGGTCCGGACAACGAGACCTCGTGACCGATGACCAGATCCTTGAAGATCCATCCGTCGGTGGCCGCGCCGTCGGTGGTGCGCTTGACGTGCAACTCGAGCAGTGTTCCGTCAGCCGGTGTGCTGGCCACCGAGTACGGCCGGTTCTCACCGCCGCCTGGCAGGTTGAGCTGAACGTACTGACCCGGGTTGAAGGCCAGCGGTTCGCTCAGCCGGATGAGCAGGCGGCGGACGTTCGGAGCGGCGTCGTCGAGCGCCTCGACGACGCCGCTGTAGTCCCGGACGGGGTGGACGTCGACGCCCTCCTCGGCGTCGACCTCACCTTCGATGGTGACGTCGCCTTTGGGCTTGGCCACGCAGATCAGGGCCGCTCCTTCGTCCCGCTCGCTGTCGAGCAGCGCGTACGGTGACGCGTCGCCGAGATCGAGCTGGCCGTCGAGCACCTGCGCCTTACAGGTGCCGCACGTGCCGTGGGTACACGCGTGCGGCAACCAGATGCCCTCACGCAGGCAGGCATCGAGGACGGTCTGGTCCTCGCGGCACTCGATCTCGGCGCCGAGCGGCTCCACGGTGACGGTGAAGGTCTGCACGCTCACGCCGTGAACGACAGCAGCGCCTTGTGACCAACACCGAGGTCAGCCAGTGTGGCTGCCTCCTCGGTCAGCAGGGCGTCGCCGAACAGGGTCCAGTCGCGGACCAGCGATGCGTCGAAGTCGGGGTCCGACGCCGCCCACGGCGCGACTACGCCGGTGACGAAGTCGCTGAACGGCATCGCTTTCGGCACCCGGAAGCAAGCGGCCGAGCAGAACAGCGGGTTGCCGTCCCATCGGACGTAGACCAACTGGTCATCGCCGAAGAGCTCGACCCGGTCCGCTGAGGGGAAGGTGTAGTCGTAGAGCGCCTTGACCGCCATCGTCAGACCCCCTGCTTCGGTCCGTCGTCGTGCCACTGCGCCCAGGATTGCTGGTCGAGTGATCCCTTGTACTCGCCGTTGTCGCCTTCCTGGAGGCCGTACCACTCCAGCACCTCGGGCACACTCGGGCCACCGCAGTTGCCCTGATAGATCTGGTGCACCGGCAACCACGCCTGGATGTACTTCTCGGGCTCGCGTTCGAAGATCCACTGGCAGCCGTTGCTGCAGGTGTGGAACTTCTCGCCGTTGAATTCGCTGAGTCGCACGGAGATCTTCGTCGGGTCGTCGGCCTCGGTGAACGCCATGGGGACCTGGCACACCTGGCACAGCTGCGGCAGGCCCTGGAAGAACACCCGTCCGCCGTCGGCCTCGATCTTCTGGTGCTTCTCCCAGGTCGGGCGGTAAAAGCGGTCGAAGGTGTCCGGGTACTGCTCGGACAGCCACGCCATGTGCTCATCACTCGGGGTCTGGGTCGTGAAGGCCGCCGCGAAGCTGAAGTTGTGCAGGATCTTGTAGACCTCGTGCGAGAGCTTGTCCTTCTCTGCGATGGCGTCGTGCACGAAGCGCGGCGGCTTGATGCCGTAGAACTCCAGATCCGGGAACAGGCCGCCGAGCATCTGGTCCTCGAAGTAGAGCTCGAAGGCCTCCTTCCAGCTCATCACCTGCTTCGGGAGCATGTAATCCATCATCCCGGCGACCAGCGCCGACATCCGGTACGCACGCCAGAACCACTTGTCGATCCAGTCCTGGATGATCGGCACGTTGTCCTCGTCCTGCTCGAGCAGGAACTTGATCGCCTCCAGGCCGAGGGTCATGTGCCGGCTCTCATCGGACTGCGCGGAGAAGCCGAAGCTCATCGTCGGCATGTCGCCGTTGAAGCTGGCGCCGCTCATAAAAGGCACGAACAGCAGGTTCGTGAGCAGGTACTCGAAGCTGAACGAGATCGAGATCAGGAACTCGAAGGGACCCGCGGTCATCGCGTCGTCGAACAGCGACTTGGGCACCGACAGATACCAGACCCGGTCGTGCTGCTTGGACCAGCTGTGGAAGCCGCCGTAATACTTGTTGTAGTTGCTGATCGTGTGGATCTGCGTCTGCGCGTGGCGAAGCTCGTCGATGCTCTGGCACAGCGCGGCGAACCGCGGCGCCGGACCCTCGAGGTGACGAGCCAGGTAGGCGAAGTGACGGTGCGCTGCGTACTCCAGCGGGGTCACGCCCTGGATGAACAGCTTGATCGCATTGAGGTAGCTGGCGTCGGACAGCCCGAGGTGCCCCTGGCTCTGCGCGAAGCTATCCAGTACCGCGTAGAGGCGCTTGTCCTTCTCCGCCTGGTACTTGTAGTACGCATCCACGGTCAGTCGGAACGGGTCCTCCCAGCCGTCCCAGTCGTGGATCTTGATGCCCTCGTAGCTGGTGTGCGGGAAGAGTTCTTCCTTGCTGACGTAGCTCGGCTCCCAGTCCAGGTCTCGCGTGAGCAGGGAGTAGCGCTCCTTGAGCGGCAGCTTCTTCTTGCGTGGGGTGGTCTGGGTCATGTCAGTGCTCCCAACTAACGATGATCTGATCGTCGTCCCACTCGGAGAAGTTTCCGGCGTAGGAGATGATGGCCATTTGGAATTCGCCGGTTTCCCACTCGCGGCCGAGCTTGGCCTCGACGGTTTCGCGGTTGATGACGATGCGGCCGGCGGCCTGCAGCTTCAACATGCCGGGCATGCTGCGGATGGTGAGCTCGGGGTTGTCGGCCTTGATCGCGTCAATGAGACCGCGGTTCTCCTCGGCGTCCTGTATGTCGATGGCGACCTGGCGCAGCGTGCGCGTCATACGTTGGCTCCGTTCAGACGGTCATCGATGACAGCGGACAGCGCGTTGATCGCGGCTTGGGCCCGGGGCCGCCAGGTCGAGTCGATGCGGACGAGGTGGGCCTGGTTGGACTCGCCCTGTTCGGGGTCCTCGCGCCAGGCGGTCACGAGGGCGTCGAGCCACTTGCGTTGGTCCTTGAACCAGGTGCTCAGGTGCTGGGCGAACAGGCTGTATGCGCCGGCGCCCTCGAGCAGGGCACGTTCGTCGAGCCCGGTGTAGAGCAGCGGGTAGAGCAGTGAGTCGATGATGTCGACCGCGAGCACGCCCTCGGCCCAGTCGTCGACGATCATGATCTCCTCGACCAGTCGGCGCATGGGCTGCAGGTGTTCGCTCTCGAGCCACTCCTGCTTGGCGGTGGTCAGGATGTCCGCGGTCCCGACGCCGAGCGCGAGGCCGACCCGCGACAGCATCTGCGCGTTGCCGATGCGGTCGAACGCGGCGAAGGTGCAGCACTGTTCCAGCGACGTACCGTAGGCAAAGCGAGCGCCGGCGACGGTGATCAGCTGCGCCCCGGACTCGTAGTGCCGCAGCGGGATCACGACCGAGGCCAGGACTGCCCGCCACCCCGCGGGCATCCGGGCGAGCAATTCGCGCTCTTCCAGGTAGGCCAGCGTCTTGCCGAACTCGTCGTGCAGCGCGGCCCGGTTGGTGACGTAGGGCGTGTAGTAGTACTGCCGCGGGTCGGTGTATGCGTACGGGTCCGTGAGCCGCAGTGCTGAGTACCGCTCGTCGTACAGTTCTCGGTCCTGCGCCCACGTCGGGCGGTAGTGGAAGTTCTCCCGCGGCTCGACGTCGAGGGTCGCTTCCAGGTAGCGGCTGGCGGGCTGATCACCGAAGCGGTCGATGACGTTCTGATACGTCTGCCGCTTCTGCTCGATGACCTGGTAGCGCAACTCGTACTGCACGGGCGTCTCCTGACGATCGGTGTCAGCGGATGGTCGAGTGGGTCTGGGTGGTGCCGATGAGGCTGAGGACGAGTGCTTGCAACTCGTCCTCGCCGGAGAGCTGGCGGGCGGGCGCGCTGGTCTGCCCGTCGATGACGAGGGTGGCGAGGGCGTGCCGTCCGGCCAGGACCGTCTGCACGCGTGCTGCACGGTCGCGGTAGCCGAGAGTGAAGGTGAGCTCACCGGGGCCGACCTCGTCGTCGAGACTGATCACGTCGCCGTGCTCACGCAGGATCGCGTTCGCTTCGCTGACGAGCTGCTCGGCGAGCGAGCGCACCATCATCTGTGCATCTGCGCCGACCGGCATCGAGATTGGCCGGCTCTCGATAGTGGCCGGCTCGGTCATCGAATCGCCGTCGAGCAGCGCTTGCACGCTGTGCATGAACGGGGTCATCGGAGTTCACCGGTCTCCACGACGAAGGTGTGCACAACTGCGAGCGTTCCGTCGTCGAGCCGTTTGGTGTCCTCATCGATTGCCACAGAGGTGCTAAGAGGGATGTGGTTCGGCGCGGTGACGGTAACCGGCACTGGCGTTGCGCCCGACCGTGGGCCGTACGCGAGTAGCTCGAAGCGGCCGCTCGCTTCGGCGTGCAGGTCGATCCCCCAGATGCTCACAACCGCGTTGTCGACCGGCACTCCGTTCAGGTCGCGCACCTCACCGGCGAACAGCAGCTGCTCCGCGCCGGGGATTTGTCCGAGCGAGAGAACCGCGGGGGACGCGAGCTGCATCGCGTCACGGCGACCGACTGCGGTAGTTCCCATCCGGACTCCCTGTTCGGCGCGTCCGGTCCTCTTCGACCGGCGAGTGCGACCAGTGTCACTCGCGCGATAGGCCCAGGGGAAATACAAGAATGGTTGGCATTGAGATGTGCAGCGTCCTAACGATGTATTGGGCGTATCCGGCGACCGCCGCCAATGAGCGTTTCCGCCCTCGCGCGGACGCGGGCCACATGAGGCGAACGTTCGTCCAGCCGGGTGGCGAGTGCGAGTTCGACATCGCGGGTGTTCCCGGCTAGCGGCCGGTACCGCGCGCCGGTGATCTGAAGATGCTGGACCGACGCCGGTACGAGCGCCACCCCGAGTCCCGCAGCGACGAACGACACGAGCGTGGACGTCTCGCCGACCTCGTGCACGAGCGCGGGTGTGAAGCCCGATTGCTCGCAGGCGTCGATCACCGCCTCGAACACGACCGAGCGGTTGTGCGACGGGTAGGTGATGAACGGTTCGTCGCGCAGGTCGGCGAGCTTGACCTTGGCGCGGTCGGCGAGCGAATGCGACTCGGGCAGGACGGCGATCAAGGGTTCCCGGCGCAGCACCCGGACGTCGATGTCAGGACTGCGAACCGGCGGGCGGAGAAACGCGAGGTCGAGCGTGCCATCGAGCAGCGCGGTCACCTGATCGGGCGTGAGCATCTCGCCTTTTAGATCGAGTTCGATGCCGGGCAGCTCGGCGCGCAGCACGCGAGCGAGCGACGGCAACAGGTCATAAGTCGCCGAACCGGTGAAGCCGATCGCCAGCGAGCCGAGCAGCCCTTCAGCTACCCGGCCGGCTTCAAGGACCGCGTCCTCGACCGAGGACAGGATGAGCCGGGCCCGTTCTAGAAAACGCTCGCCCGCGGGCGTGAGCTCGACCCGGCGGGTCGACCTGAGCAACAGCGTCACGCCCATCTCGGCCTCGAGGTGCTTGATCTGTTGAGACAGTGGCGGCTGCGCCATTTGTAACCGGGCCGCGGCCCGCCCGAAATGGCACTCCTCGGCGACCGCGACGAAGTACTGGATGCGGCGCAGTTCCATCGCCGCAGGCTAGCTCCGCACGGGCCAACAATCCATAGCCTGCTCGTCTCAGTACGACCGAAATGAGTCAGTGCTGGACGTAGTGCAGTTTCCCGGGTTGAGCTGCGCGGCGGCACTCTGCGCCGCACCGTCGAGCCCCGAGGCCGTGGTCGCGCAGTGAGTGTCGAAGTGCATCACGTCGTCGATGCTGGAGACGACCTGCCGCCGGACGCACCGACGGTCCTGCTGTCGAACTCGCTCGGCGCCACCCACCGGATGTGGGACAAGCAGATTCCGGCGCTGTCCCGGCGCTTCCGAGTCGTTCGCTACGACACGCACGGCCACGGCCGGTCACCCGTGCCGTACACGGCCGACGATCTCGTAGCCCTGCTCGACCACCTCGACCTGGCCCGCGTCCATGTCGTCGGGCTTTCGCTCGGTGGCCTGACCGCCGTGCGGCTGGCGATCCGCGAACCGTCCCGGGTCGAACGGCTCGCCCAACGATTTCGGGACAATGGTTGGTGGGCGATACTGGGGGAGAGTCCCGCCGAGTGGTGTAAGTCGGGTTCCTGATCGTGGTGACCGGTG
>NZ_CAXTHK010000054.1:0-14625 GCF_964244045.1 uncultured Jatrophihabitans sp.
CGGTCACCACGATCAGGAACCCGACTTACACCACTCGGCGGGACTCTCCCCCCTGGATCCGGAAGAGCCCTTTCTCTAACGCGGTGCATCAAGACCCGCTAATTGCCTTGGAGCAGGGTGACGCCGGCCCTCCAAGCCCGAACGTCGGCAGGGGAGTCCTCGATCGTCCAATCGCGCTGCGTGCGCTGTTCGAACCAGGTAATGCCGGCAATGTATCGGCGCTTATTCACCTGACGAAATGCATCGGCGATCCATGCCGCCTTGTTGCCACCTTGAGGGGCGCAGCCGATTTCGGCGAGGTAGAGCGGTTTTCTCGGCGCGATCCTTCGCAACGTATCGAGACTCGGTTGGAACAGCGTGCTGAACGTCTCCCAATGGAAGCCATCGCCGGCGCCGAAGTTATATCCGGACAGCCCGACGTCGTCGACATATCGGTCACCCGGGTAGAGCGCGCTCATTGCGACGGAGCCGGGATAGGCCAGGTTTGGCGACCACATCCACCGCACGTTGGGCACGTGCTCAGCTGTGAACACGATGTACACGTGGCGCCACATGGCGATGTAGTCGGCTGAGGTGTTCCCGTTCGCTCCGGCGGCCCACGGGTACCAGTTGCCATTCATTTCGTGGCCCAAGCGCAACGTTACGTGACCGCCGGTCAGCGTGAACGCCTTCACTGATCGTGCATAGGCCCGAATGTATGCGTCGTGCGCGCCGCTGGCGATCTTGCGGTCAGTCCAGTCCAGCTGCTCAGCGCAGTCGCATTGGGGCGCCCAGGGTTCCCAGTTGACGAGGATGCTCATGCCCCGGCTCATCGCGGCCGCGCCGGCGACCGCGTCGAAAGGCAGACCGGCTGCCCACTGCTGGTAAATGCCAAGCTGGTTCGGGACGCTGCCGGTCGTCTTTATGAATCCGGCCAGCCGGTTCAGCGGTAGCGAGACACCGACCCGTCTCAGCACAGGCACGGACGTCGCCGGCTCATGCGGCGCGACGGAGGAGGCCTGGGTGGAAGCGGGGTTCGAGGTGGGCCGGGTGACGCCGCGGGAGGCAGCGGCTGATGGCCGATGGCCGCTCGGGTCGGCTCCGGTGCAGGCCGTGATACTGAGGGCCAACATCATGACGACGCCGAGTTGACGCAGGGCCCGCGCGTAGATCATGAGGACGGCTTCGGTCGCCGGTCGACGTCCCTGACGGTCCCGTATTGAGCGCGGTTGACCGCCAGAACACCCTCATTAGACGACCGGAAACGGGCGGACGACTCGCGACGCGAGCTGCCAGGGTGTCCTGGGGTGGGAGCGAGGTGCGCTATCCGCGTCTCATCGGCCCGGGTCCTCAGGTCGTCGCCGCCGTTCCCGGCGTTCGCGTGCGCCATTGCCGTCCTTTCAACCCGTCCACTCAGTGGCTGCAGCACAAGACGGACGTCGACCGACCGAGAACCGCGTCCCCGATTCGCGTACCTGATGTATAGATCGGCCGGCGGCGCGCAGACTTGAGCGCACCAGGCGGTGCCGACGGCGGACGTCTGGCTTACAAGTTCCCGGTTGTGGCGATCTCTCGGCAGGGGAATTGTTTCGCGGGACCTCGCCTCAATGGCGCAGGTAGGCCCCTACGCCGCGGGCGAAGGCGGCGCCTGCGGCCGGGGTGGAGTCGACGCGCCAGTCGGCTTCCTTATCGAAGCTAAAGAACATGACACCGCGCACCTGCCGCCAGGTCCTCAGCGTCCGCCACATAGCCGCTGTCCAGGCCGCCTTGTTGCCGCCGGTCTCGGGGCAGCCGACCTCGCCGATGCTCACCGGCCGTCGCGAAAGCCTGGCCAGTTGGGCCATCCCGGGACCGAACACTGTCGCGAAGCTCGTCCATTCGGACCCGGGCTGCAGCGTCGACCAGTTGTAGCCGTCGAGGGCGACCTCGCCGACGTTCGCGTCGCCAGGGAAGACCCGCGACAGCGGCGCGCTACCGGGGAACGGAACGTTCGGCGACCACACCCAGGTCACCCGGGTGGCGTGGTTGGCGCGGAAGACCGACACCACGTGATTCCAGGCCCGGACGAACGACCCGGGCGCGTTGCCGTTCTGCCCGTCGGCCCAGGGGTACCAGGTGCCATTCATCTCCTGGGCCAGGCGCAGGCGCAGGGGGTGCCCCCAGGCCGCAATGGCCCGCGCCCAGGCATTCAGGTAGGCGTCGTAATCGCCGCGGGCGATGCGCGCCAGCGCATAGTCGGGCTGCGACGTGCCGGCGGCCGGGTCCCACGGCTCCCAGGTGATCTCGGGGATCGCACCCGCCCGGCGGATGCGTTCGGCATCGGACGTTGGAAAACCGGCACGCAACGACCACGCGACGTACCACATGACCACGCCCGGACGTTGACCTGTTGACCGCTCCAACGCGGTCAGTCCGCTGGTGTCGCCCGGTAGGTCCGGCAGCGTGACCCCCCAGGTGCGCCGCGGATAGGCGACGGTAGCAGCCACCGGGCTGGCGTCCGGCACTTCAGGGGTCGAGCCAAGGTGGACCGTCATCGCAGTGACCGCAGCAGCGCCGGGACGGGTGGACGTGGCGAGAGGTGCCGGCACCACCGCAGCCACGACGCCGGCAACGAGGGCGGCCACAAGCAGCAGCACGCCCAGCGTCGGCATACCGCGGTGGTCGGGGTGGTCGGGGCGGTCGGGGGCGACGCCTCGCTGCATGATCGATCCTCTCCCGTGCGCATGGTGCGTGCGACGAAGCGACGCAAACCTACCCCCGGGTGGTGCGATGAACCCCTAACAACGATCACTACAATTCGCGCTCAGAAGCGCTCCGGATGCCAGTACACGTTCTCTGGATCACCGTTGATGATGTTGGCCACGGCCTCGATGCCCTGCGCGTAGGAGTAGTCCTGGTTGCACGACTCGTAACGCCATCCGCCGAAGCGGCCGCGGCTGTGGATGCCGTGCGCGCGCAGCTGGTCGTCGAGCCTGCGCAGGATGGCGTCGCGACCGAGCGTCGGCACCGGGTAACCCATGGGCACCAGCTCGGTCCACACCGCCTCGATCGCGCACAGGTCGGCTCCGAGCCGGCGGATGCTCTCCCGGCAGCCCGCGACCGCGGATTCGAGCTCGGTCGGCCGATGCACCGAGGTGCTGACCTCGCAAAGCACGTTCCAACGCCCTGGCCCGGCGTTCGCCGAGTCGTAGTTGCTGAGCACGGTGGCGCGGTACCACGGCACGCCCGGGTCGGGACTGGCCACATAGGTCGTATCGGCGAGCAGAGGCGGGGGGTCGCCCCGGAACCCGAAGCCGATTGCGTACACGCTGGAGGCCGCGAGTGACGGCCCGTCTGTCGTCGCCGGGGTCAACCCGATCCACGAAAGCAGGGTCGTGAGCGGCGCGGTGCTCACGCACGAGCGGAAGCTGACCACCTCGCCCCCGTCCAGCGTCGCGGTGCGCGCGCGGAGGTCAAGGCTGACGACATCGGTCCCGAAACGGAAGCGCGAGGTGTCACAGATCCGGTTGTGCACGGCGGTCCACAGCGCGCCGGTGCCGCCCTCGGGGTAGGGGAAGAACTCCTCGACGGGCGGCGGCTGGTCGGCGGCTAGGCCGATGGCCGGGACGTTGCGGCGGTCCGACCCGCCGCGCAGGCTTGTCCAGGCGTGATCCACGTTCTCCAGGGGATGGGCCCACATCTTGGTCGTGTGAGGTACGAGGAAGCGGGCCGCGAGGTCCGCGCCGAATTGATTGCGGTAGTACTCGGCCAGATTGGCCGCCGGCGCCTCGGGCGCCAGGTCCGTCGGCAGCTGCGTCAGGTACTTCTGGATCGGGGTCAGGTGCATGACCCCGTTCATCCAAACTCGGCCGCGCCGCCGGACGCCGCGCATCGTTACTCCGGACGCGGCGATAGCCTTGTCGAAGCTGTCAAAGTGGCTGTGAATGACGTGCCCGCCGAGATCCCAGGTGAAGCCCGCCTCGTCGTGGACTGACCGGGCCATTCCACCGGGGGTGTCCCCGGACTCGACCACGAGGTGGTCGACGCCGCGTTCGGTGAGTGCGGCGGCGGCGCCCAGACCTGTGGGTCCGGCTCCGATGACCAGGACGTCAGTACTAGCGGTCATGACCAACCCGCCGTTCGAGCCCGACCAGCGCGTCGCCGACCCCCAACGCGATCGCGTCCAGGCACACCTGGTTCGCGTGCGTCCAGTCGTGCGGTCCGGCGTCGTACACGCAGAGCGCGCCGACGACCAAACCCTCGACGGTGCGCAACGGGCTGCCGAGGAAGGCACCCACGACACCGCCGGCCACGGCAGGTAACGAGGACATCCGGTCGTCGCCTCGTGTGTCGGGGATGCACACCGAGGCGCCGGTGCGCGCCATTGCGGCGCACACGGCGTCCTCGAACGACGTGATGTCGCCAACCGTCGCTATCACTCCGTCGGCTCGCCGAAGCGTGCCCTGCTCGGCGACGACGACGATCTGCCTGGTCGACACGAGGCATACCTGCGCGTGCTCGGCCGTAGTGGTTGCGGCCGCCTCACGCACGAGCGCGCGCAGCGGTTGCGCCGCCGCAGGGTCGCCCAGGACGAACTGGGCGAGGGTCTCGGCCTGCCGTGCCCGCAGGGACGGATGCCAACCGTCACCCGGGAGCCAGCCGGTGTTGGTCAGGCCCATCACCGCCGATGGATTTCTCACGAGTCGACTGCCTCCTGGGCCCGAGGTCGCACAACCGAAATCAGCGTCGACCCGCCGTAGTCATCATGTTAGATTATTGTTAGTAATTGCGCACCTGCGGTGAATATGACGACAACCAACTTGTCAACGGATGGAAAACGCGATGACGATGTCCATCAGCGGTGCACCGCCGATTGGTCCTGCGCCCGCTCCCGTAGTGGGAATTCTGGAGCCGGCGGACGTCGTCCTGGAAGAGATGCGCGGGTGGCCGCGGCGCACTGCGCTGCTCGTCGGCGATCGTCCCCAGCCGAAGTTGGTCAACGCCTTGCACGCATTGGGCTTCAGCACGGCCGTCGCCCCGCTCATCAATCTCGAGCGGGTGGCGGCGCTGGCCTCGCCCTTCACGTTCTGCATGATGTCGCCGGAGGTGCTGGACGGCGATTCCGTGGTCGAGCGGCTGGTGGCCCTGCGCCGGTACTCACCCTCGGCCCGGTTCCTGCTCGACGCGCCGGTCGACGAGCGCGCGCCAGAGGTATTAGTCCGTGCGATGCGTGCTGGCGTGGTTGACGTCATCGACGGCACCGATGCCGGTGCCGTCGAGAACGCCCTCGCCGCGGGCCTGTCCGCCCTTGGACTGCACCGCGAGCGGGTTCTCGCGGTTGGTGCGCACCCCGACGACGTCGAGATCGGCTGCGCCGGAACGCTGCTCGACCATCGCTTGCGCGGCGACCGCGTCTCGATCCTCACGCTCAGCCGTGGTTCGGTCGGCGGCGACCAGTTCGAGCGGCTGCGCGAGGCCGACACTGCGGCGGAGGCCATCGGGGCGCAACTGATCTTCGGCGACCTGCCCGACACGTGCATCGACGAGGGCGTGAGCACCATCCGGTTAATCGAGGAGGTCGTGCGCCTCCTGCAGCCCACGGTGGTCTACGTGCATTCGCAGCACGACAACCACCAGGACCATCGCGCAGTCTCGCGGGCGACCGCAAGCGCGACGCGCCAGGTACGCCGCGTGTACGGCTACCAGTCGCCCTCGGCGACGAACGAGTATCGGCCGACGAAGTTCCTCCCGGTCGATCACGTGCTGCAGCGCAAGGTGCAGGTGCTGAAGATGTTCACTTCCCAGAACGGGCGCAGCTACCTCGAACCGGAACTCGTCGTGGCGGGATCCCGGTACTGGGCGAGGCACCTCGGAGCCAACGCCCGCTACGCCGAACCCTTTGAGGTGATCCGCTCGGTCGGCGATCTGCGACAGTCCTCGACCGCCGATTCACCGATCACCGGGGGGCAATTGGCCTTCGGCCTGCCCGCCTACGACGCCGGCGCCGGGTTCCGGCCCCGCATTGTCTGACGTGCCGCGCGAATCGGAGCTCCAGAGATGACTGCGTCCGCGTTCCCCCTGGCCCTGCAGCCCGCCGGCCGCTCCAGCAACGCCGAGGCCGCCGAGCCCGCCGTGGCGCGGGTAGTCCCGGTCCGCGACTCGGAGCTGACGGCGGGCCAAGTACGCGCCCGGCACGTGGAGCAGCTGTCGGCCGGCACCGCCGTCGACGATCGGTTCGACCGCATCACTGCCCTCGCGACAACGCTGTTCGGCGTGCCGATGTCGGCGGTAACCCTCGTCGACGAGGAGACCGTGCACTTCCCGGGCAACAGCGGATTCGACGATCTTGCACCCGTCAGCCGCGGCTCGGCCTTCTGTGATGTCACCGTGAAGCTCGGCTCACCCGTCGTGGTGGGCGACGTAACCGCTGACGCCCGATTCGCCGATCTCCCAGTGGTCAACGGGCCCCCTTACCTACGCTTCTACGCGGGAGTGCCGCTCAACGACGAGGACGGCGTCACCGTCGGCACCTTCTCCCTGTTTGACACCGTGCCGCGGCAGCTGGACCGCACGCAGCTGGTGATGCTGTCGCAGCTCGCGTCCTGGGCGCGTCGCGAGCTCGTCGACTCCACCGAGATGGAGCGCGCGCGCACGGTCCAGCGCTCGCTGCTGCCGACGCGCACCGTTGCGCCGCCCGGGTACGCGATGGCCGGAGTATGCCTACCCACCAAGGGCGTCGGCGGCGACTTCTTCGACCACGCCGTGGTCAACGGAAAGCTCCTGCTCACGCTGATGGACGTCATGGGCAAAGGCGTCAGCGCCGCGCTGGTCGCCGCATCTGTGCGGGCGCTCATCCGTGCGTCGGTCAGTCACCAGGTCGCCCTCGTGGGCACCAGCGGCGATCGGAGGGGTTCGCGGGTCACCGACGTGGTCACGGCCACGGATGCCCTCGTGACCGACGACCTCGCCCAGACGGGCACGCTGGTTACCGGGTTCGCTGCCGTCGTCGACCCACCGACCGGTGTGATCACGTGGGTTGACGCCGGACACGGGCTCGCGATCATCGTGCGCCAGGACGGGACTTCCGAGCGACTGGTCGGTGAGGACCTGCCCATCGGGCTTGGACTTGGCGGCCGCTGGACCGAGCACCGCAGCCGGCTACTCCCCGGTGACGTCCTGCTGGTGGTGAGCGACGGGTTGTTCGACCTTTTGGGGGGCACGGCGGAATCCTTCGAAAGGGGCATCCGCTACCTCGTGCTTGCCGACCCCGACCCGGCCACGCTGGTCGAGCGCATCGAGGACCTGACCTCGCTGGCCGTCGCCCTCGACGACGTCACCGCACTCGCGGTGCGGCGCGCGGAGGTGTCGGCATGACCGCCCTCCGCTGCGCTCCGGGCGCCGTAGGCCACGCCAATCGGTCCTGCTCCGACGGCGTCGTCGCATGACCGACGCCTGCGAAGCGACACCGAACGTGCGGCGGGTTGCTCAGCCCGAACGACGTGCGGGCGCGAGCATCGGGGATGCAATCGATCGCTATGGGCCAGGACTGGTCGGATTCGCCGGTACCCTGACCGAGGACGTCGCACTCGCTGAGAGGCTAGTGGTGCACGCCGTCCGTGACACGACCGTCGAGCCGACAACGATCGGGTGGGCCAAGGCGGTCCGGGTTCGGATCGTGCGCGGGTTGCTTTCGGGCGTCGACGACAACGATGACACCGACGACTCGAATGACTCGTTGCCGCCGGACGCAGTTGCGGCGAGTGAGTGCGATCCGCTGAGTGCCCGTATCGGAACGTTGTCGCGGCTGCACCGAACGGTGGTCTCGCTGCACTTCGGCAATCAGCTGGGCCCGGCCGCGATTGCGCGGGTGACCGGCAGCACCCAGCGCGACGTCCTGCGCAACCTGGACGAGGTGCGTTCCCAGCTCGGCGTTGTTACCGCCGCGGACGCGACGGCGTTGCGCGCGCTGCTGCACCAGCGGATGACCGCCAGCAGGTTAAACCTCGCGGCCGCCCTGGACCGAATCCGCGGCACGGCATCGTCCGCGGAGGTCGAGTTGTTGCCTGCCCGCCCGTCGATCGCTGATCAGGTCGACGCGATGTTCAAGCTCAGTGTGCGCAAGCCGCCGCCCTACCCGTCACTGGCGGTGGTGCGCCCGCTCGTCGTGCTGACCGTGGTGCTCGGGTTGAACTATCTGGTCTGGCGCTGGATCTTCTCGATCAACTGGTCCGCGTGGTGGATCGCTGTGCCCCTTGTTGTGGCTGAGACTTACAGCCTCATCGACTCGATGATTTTCGGGTTCACTATGTGGCGCCTGCAGCGGCGCCCCGACCCCGGGCCGCCGCCCGAGGACGCCACCGTCGACGTGTTCATCACCACCTGCAACGAACCCCTGGACTTGGTGATGAAGACGGCCCGTGCGGCCAAACGCATCACGTTCCCGCATACGCTGTGGATCCTCGACGACGGTAACCGCGCCGAGCTGCGCGAACTCGCCCACCGCGAGGGCATCGGTGTCATCTCGCGCTCCAGCGACTGGACCGACATGCCCCGCCACGCAAAAGCCGGCAACCTCAACAACGCGCTCATGGTGACGCAGGGCGAGTTCGTCGTCATCCTCGACGCCGACCAGGTGCCGGCCCCTGAACTGCTCGACCGCACCCTGGGGTACTTCCGCGATGAGAAGATGGCGGTGGTCCAGACCCCGCAGTTCTTCGTCAACGTCCCAAAGTCCGACCCCTTGGGCAGCCAGGCCCCGCTGTTCTACGGCCCCATCCAGCAGGGCAAGGACGGTTGGAACTCGGCGTTCTTCTGCGGCTCCAACGCGGTGCTGCGGCGTGAGGCCCTGCTGCAGATGGGCATCCGCCGCTACGTCCACGAGCTGCAGATCCGCATCGACGACGCCCTGAGCACCTCGGAGAGGGTAATTCGGCGGGCGCGCGCGAAGCTCCCGGCTGGGCAGCCCGCGGTCGACGACGCCCTACTGGCCGTGCTCGACGCCGCCCGCGACGCACGCGTCGAACTCGCGGCCGAGTCGTCGATCGCCGACGTGACCGCCCGCTTCCAGCGCCGGGTGCATATGGCCGCACGGCGCGTCGTCGAGCAGGACCTGGCCGCATCGCGCGCCGGTATGGCCGAGTTGCTCGAACTCGTCGACGAGCAGGTCGCCGAGCTGGTGGCCGATGACCTGCAGCACGAGGCCGCCCTCGACCGGCTGGCCCGGCGTGACTGGTCCCCTCTCGGTGCGATCGAGACCGTGTCGGCGCTCATCGCGGTCGTGGACGTCGACCGCGAGGACGAGGCGCAGCCGATCATGCCGATGTCGACGATCTCGGTCACCGAAGACATGGCCACGTGCATGCGCATGCACAGCATGGGGTGGAAGTCCGCGTACCACGACGAGGTACTGGCCGTCGGCCTCGCCCCGGAGGACCTCGGGACGATGCTGACCCAGCGGTTGCGGTGGGCCCAGGGCACCATCCAGGTAATGCTGCGGGAAAATCCGCTGCGTCAGAAGGGCCTGAGCCTGGCGCAGAAGATCATGTACCTCGGCACGATGTGGAGCTACCTGTCCGGCTTCGCCGCCCTGGCCTACATCGCCGCACCGGTGACCTACCTCGTCTTCGGAATATTGCCGGTGCAGGCCCTGAGTACGCAGTTCTTCGCGCGGCTGATCCCGTTCCTGCTCGTCAACCAGCTGCTGTTCTTCGTCATCGGCCGTGGCCGGTCGACCTGGCGAGGCCAGCAGTACTCATTGGCGCTGTTTCCGGTCTGGATCAAGGCCGTCACCTCAGCGGTCGGCAACGTCGTCCTAGGCCGCAGCCTCACGTTCGCGGTGACCCCGAAGGAACGGGTCCAGGTGCAGAAGCTGCCCTGGCACCTGGTCCGCGCGCAGCTCATCGCGATGGGCCTGCTGGTCGCCGCCTCGGGCGTGGGCGTGCTGCGACTGGTCGCCGGCCACGCGACCACGCTTGGCACCACCATCAATCTCGTCTGGGTCGTTTTCGACCTGGTCCTCTTCAGCGCCGTTATTCGCGCCGTCTTGTACCGCGGCTTCGAACCGGCCGGCTCGCCCACCGTTCCCGTGTCCAAGACCGACCCGCTTCCCGCGGCAACCCTCCAGGAGGTCACGCGATGACCAATTTCGCGATCAGTGAGCCGGGCATCGGCCGGGCCATCATCAAGCCGGTCGGCCGGTTGAACATGGCGGCCGCACCCAGCCTGAGCTCGACCATCGCCGACGTCGTCGGTGCCGGACGCCCGCATGTCGTCATCGACCTCTCCGAGACGGTCTTCATCGACTCCTCGGGACTCGGCGCGCTGGTGGCGTCGCTCAAGAGGTGCCGACAAGCTGGTGGGGATCTGCGGCTCGCCGCCCCGACCACCCAGGTCACGATGGCCCTCGAACTCACTAACCTTGTCCGGGTACTCGCCCCGAGCGAGACGGTCGATGATGCCCTCGCGCGCGTCTGAACAAGCGACCGGCGCGAGCACGTTGGATAGCCAGACCCGCACCTGGAGCGTCGAGCTGCCGGCGGTACCCAGCAGCCTCGACATGATTCAGGATCTCGTGG
This sequence comes from uncultured Jatrophihabitans sp., assembly GCF_964244045.1. Taxonomy (NCBI): domain Bacteria; kingdom Bacillati; phylum Actinomycetota; class Actinomycetes; order Jatrophihabitantales; family Jatrophihabitantaceae; genus Jatrophihabitans; species uncultured Jatrophihabitans sp. Next base: position 10,533 of record NZ_CAXTHK010000054.1, read on the forward strand.
CCGAGATGTACGACAGCGTCCCAGACGACCTGCACGCCACCGACCGAATCCGCTTCGAGAGTGCGGTGGTCGAGATCGTCGGAAATGTCATCGAGCACGCGCAACCGGTCCAGCTCCACGGCGGGGTGCGGATGCGCGTCGTCGTGAGCCGGGACGAGCGGACGCTACGCGGCGTCGTCACCGACGACGGACAGTCGGCGCCGGTCGAGCTGTCGACGTTGACCATGAGCGGGCTCGAGGACGTCGACGGTAGGGGTCTGGCTATGGCCCTCGCGTTGAGCTCGGACCTTCACTACGAACGGGTGGCTGGCCGCAACCGATGGATAGTGACGTGCGACTGCACTTGATCAGTCCACGACGTCAAAGTGACGGCGCGCGCCCTACCGGTGACGCGTCGAGGCCCCGCAGCTGACACACAATCCCGCCTCGATGCGCGTCACCTGGGGTCTGGTGCACGAACAGGTGACACCTGATCTGCCTTGCTCGACGAGGAGGGCTGAAAGGATTGCACCGTGCCCAAGCCCTATCCCGAGGAGGTCTGCAACGACGTCGTGCCGCGCAAGCGTGGAGTTCGATGAGTGGTGTTGTGCGCACGGGCTCGCACGGTGCCCGCAGGATCAGTTCGGCGCCACCACGGTCAGGCCGGCGCTTGCTGCGGCCCCTGCGAGCTCTTGGTCGTAGGTGATCAGCTCGTCTATTCCGAGCCTGATGGCGACGGCGAGATGTATCGCGACATTGGACCGCAGCGGTGCGTGTGTGCCGGCCGCGATCATGTCGCCTCTCGTGAGATCGACGAGATTGACGGTGTCGAGGACCGCACGGACGGATTCGAGGTCGACATCCTGAGGGTGTCGGCCTGCGGCACAGTGCATCTCGGTGTGCAGCAGCCATGACGACACCAGTCGGTACGGCGAGGACGAGAGGGTTTCGGCCAGCGTCGCCGACTCGGCTTCCTCGACGATCAGCTTGATCGCCGCGGAGGTGTCGAGGTAGGCAAGCGTCACCATTGCCCTCGGGAGTCAGCAAGGATCTGCTCAGACGTTTGTTGTGCGGCGCGCCGACGGACGTTGCGAAGAGTGCTCGGCTCGCTCCGTGCGGGACGCAGCTGACCGCGTTGTTTCAGGTCGGTCAACGGGTCGGACGCCGGCGGGACGATGAGTGCGGCAACTCGGCCGTTGTTAGTGACCTGGACCGATTCCCCGGCCTCGACCCGGCGCAGAATTTCGCCGCTGTTGTTGCGCATCTCGCGATGGGTCACCGTGTTCACGTAGCACAGCGTAGCGCGTCTCGTCGTCGCAGGGCGGGAAGCTCCTATACGTCGGCAAGACTGAGCGCGGTTTACGAGTGTTGGCTCGCGCACCGTGCCATAACGGGAACGAATCTGGTCCTGATCGGTACTGGATAGTGGTCCTGAGCAGGAACGCGTCCTGGTCTTGAGCGGTACTGTGTGGTCATGGTGGACTACCGGGCACGTCTGATCGACGGAACGCTCGCCGAGCTCATCGGCCAGCTACCGGCTGTCTCGGTCACCGGCCCTCGAGCGGCGGGGAAGACGACGACGGCGCGGCGTCACGCTGCAAGTGTCGTCCGTCTGGACCGTGAGGCCGAGGCAGCGGCTTTTAGAGCGGACCCGGACGTGGCCCTTCGAGGGCTGTCGGAGCCGGTGCTGCTCGACGAGTGGCAGGAGGTGCCGGGTGTCCTCGGTGCGGTCAAACGCGCGGTGGATGACGCCCCTCGTCCGGGACGCTTCATCCTGACCGGCAGCGTTCGTGTCGACCTCGATACGCAGATGTGGCCGGGCACCGGGAGGTTGGTGCGCCTGCCAATGCTGGGTCTGACCGTGCGTGAGACGAACGGGCGGATAGGTGGCGCGCTGTTCCTCGACCGCCTCGTCAACGCCGACCCGGCCACGTTGGGTCCGGCGGACGACACGGACCTGGCCGGTTACCTCGATTTGGCAGCCCGCAGCGGGTTTCCCGAGCCGGCGTTGAGGCTGACCGGCTTGGCGCGTCAGGCGTGGCTGGACAGCTACGTGGACCAGTTGATCACACGCGATGTGCCGGCGATCGGGGGAGCGCGCGACCCCGACCGCATGCGCCGATACCTTGAGGCACTCGCCGTGAACAGTGCCGGGGTGGTCGAGGACAAGACGCTCTATGAAGCCGTGGGGATCGATCGCAAGACAGCTGTCGCGTATGACCAGTTGCTGAAGAATCTCCTCGTGCTCGAGGCGTTACCGGGCTGGGAGTCCAACCGGCTCTCGCGGCTCACCCGGCTGGCCAAGCGCTATCTGGTGGACCCGGCGATGATCACGACCGTGCTGCGCCTTGACTCGCCGGCAGTGTTGCGTGACGGGAACCTGCTCGGCCGACTAATTGACACCTTCGTCACCGCGCAGATCCGGGCCGAGCTGTCGCTCGCAACGTCGAGGCCGCGGTGGTACCACCTGCGCGACAAGAACGGGCGCCACGAGATCGATCTCGTCATCGAGTTCGGCGGCGGGCGCGTCGCGGGTATCGAGATTAAGGCAGCGGCCGCGCCAAGACGCTCTGACGCCAAGCATCTCGAATGGCTTCGTGACGAACTCGGCGAACGTTTCGTGGCTGGCGTCGTTCTGCACACCGGTCCGCGCGCTTTCGAACTTGCGGACCGTGTCATCGCCGCACCCATCAGCACGATCTGGGCCTAATGCTTCGATGACGCGAATGGTGAGGCCACTACGTATAAGGGCCGACTTCACAAGCCGACCACGACGCGCCACACGTCAAGGTATGTTGGGATAAACCGGCAAGATCATCTGGTAACCAGTTCGGTAGCCAATCGCCAAATTCGCACTAGTTCCTGTGAGTTCGCTGAAGTGCACCGCAGAGCTGCATCCCTTACGCAGCATGGGTTTGCGGACTTCTACGGAAGTGTAAGAATGTTCGAACATTCGTCTGGCAGGCTGAGTGCGGATCGCTTTTGAGGAGTAGGCCTTATCGGCCAGAACCCGATCGGGCCTGGTCCTGGGGCGCCCGCGCGGGCGTTGGACGCGGATCGCGGCCAGCAGGGGCAGCATCATCGGTGCGTCACCGGATTGGCCCGGGGTGAGCAGGATGACCAGCGGCCGTCCGCGTCCGTCGACTGCGGCGTGGATCTTCGTGCTCAGCCCGCCGCGGGAGCGCCCGAGGGCGTGATCGCCCGGTTCGTCCCAGCAGCAGCGGGGATTGTTGTCATTCGATGCCGCCCCCTGTGTCGCCCGGCAGGCTCGTCGAGTCCTCCACAACGATCACGTCGGCGGGGTCGTACCGCTTCGCGGTGGCCGAGTGCTGATGCGCCCGGATGACTGAGGAGTCCACGCTGACGTCCCAGTTCAGCTGGCCGCCCGCGTCAGCGTCGGCCTGGATCACTGCGAGCAACCGGTCCCAGGTGCCATCGGTGGCGAAGCGGTGGTGCCGCTTCCACACCGTCTGCCAGGGCCCGAACCGATCGGGCAGATCCCGCCACGCAACCCCGGTTCGATATCGGTGCACGATCCCCTCGACCACCTGCCGATGATCCCGAAAAGGCCTACCCCGCAGGCCATCCGAGCTCGGTAACACCGGCTCGATACGAGCCCACACCTGATCAGTGAGTTCAGCAGCACGCGTCACCGCACCAGCGTCGCGGTCACCCGCCGATCGTTTGGGAGACACGCCCTAGGCGTGCAGTTGCGAGTTCGCGACCAGCTTCGCCGTCTTCGGTCGGCGCGCAGCCAGCCCCGCCTTCCACTGCGCGACCGAGGCCCGATAGTCGAGCTTGCTGCCGCGGGCGGCGGCGTGGCGACTCGCGCGAGATCGTCGACGGGTCACGCACGATCTCTTTGGTGATCTGTCGAACCCCGGCGCCCTGGACCTTCAGCAGCGCGGTCTCCTCTCGCTCTCCGAAGGACAGATACCGGGCCCGTGGGCAGGTGCGGATCGAATGGCGTCATGCCGCCAGCGTGGCGGAACCACCGACCCCCGGCCGCCTGCGACGCGCCCAGCGCTCGCGCGGCCTCTTCATCTGGCAAAGGGGGCGTATTCGAGGTGCGTGGATGCTTGGTCTCGTCGAAGGGGTGATGAGCCGGGGTGTA
>NZ_CAXTHK010000055.1:0-14518 GCF_964244045.1 uncultured Jatrophihabitans sp.
GCAACCGCGGCCTGATCAACACACCCCGAGAGTCAACCGAACCCGGGGCAGTCCCACACGCGCCTTGGCCTACCTAGGCGCACACGCCGCGAACGTTGAGTTCTGGCCTCAGCTGACCACACCCACGGGATGCCTCTAGCCAGCTACCGCTCGCCCCGGCAAAGGAGCCAGACAACCTCCGCCAGCGTGCGAGCGGTGGCATCAACGCGGCCCAGACGGAGCGCAGTCTGCCAGCAAACGGGTCTGTCCGATGACGGATCCGCTTGTGGGACGACCCAAGCTGCATCGTTCCGTTGGAGGTCGCAAGGCTGTGGCTCCGCCACTCCCCCAGGCCGGCGGCCGGTGATTCTCAACTATCCCGTCTGAACGGGCCAAATTCTCAACAATTCTCAAATCGGTCGTCTGTTCTCAAGTTAGGTCTCAGCCAGCACTTCACGTTCGAAACGCGGAAAAGTATTCGAATGAACTCTAAAGACTCTAAAACCCGCTCTGGGAGGCGACTGACTCGCGTGCCCATATGCGGGAGCATCGGCGTCCGCAAGCGGGCCTAGCTGACTCGTTTCGGTCCACGGAGGATGAAGACAATCAGTCCCACGGCCACCAAGACGGCTGCGATCAACCACGAGAGGCGATCGTCACCGTCGTTTCGCATCCAGGTGACGATGTGGCTCGTCGAGTGGCCGGCGAGCAGCGCGACCGACGTATATACGAATGCCGGGGTCCAAGCCAGCCTCGAGTCGACGAACGCGGCGACCAGGAGGACCGATCCGCAGAGCCCGAGCAGGTCCCGCAGCAGGACGGTGGCCCCCGCGGTGTCTGGGTTGGACCATAGTCCGACGCCGAGCACGGCCGCGGCGATCACGATGTAGCTGATCGCGTGGGCAGCTCGGAATGCGGTCTTGGGAAGCGCGGTGCTCGTCTCGATATCCCAGTCAATGGGCGGCAGGGTTGCCGACAGCAGGGTCGCTCCGAACAGCGCCGCGAGGAGGGTCGCCGGTATCCGGTTCTGGGGTTGCGGGGTCAGGCCGCGGTCGAGTAGCAGGGCGGTCTGCCAGACGAGGACGCTCAAGATGATCAGGCAGAGGGCCACGAGTGTGATGTTGCGTGACCGTGCCCAGAGGGCGGCGATTCTCATCGGAGGGCGTCGAGCGAGGCAGTGCCGCACTTCCCACTGCTCACGACGCTGAGATACCGACTGATTCGGCTTCCCGCAGCCGCTGGTGTCATCGAGCGGAGGCCGTCGAGCAGCCCTGCGTTCGGGTCGCCGGCTACTGCGCCGTCCTGTCCGCCGGTCAGGTAAGCGCTGACGGTGGCCCGGGCGAGGGTGCCTTGGTAATTCTCGTGTTTGAAGTCGCATTCGGGAAGGGCGTTGCCGACGACCGCTCCACGGATACTGCGCGCTCCTGAAGCGCTGAGACTGCCGGTCAGAGTGACGTCGTGCGAGGCCGAGGGCATGGACAACGTCAGCGATCCGCGTGGCGTCGGAATATGGAACGGTCCGCTTTCGGCCACGGTCGCCGGCATGACGAGCGAAGCGGGCAATCGTGCGTAGGTGGTGGTCACCAGATCCCGGATCTGCCCAGCCAGGTGCTGGTGCTCTCGAGTCAGACAGATACGAGGCCCGGTGCCGGTGCAGACGAGTTGGTTGGCCGAAGGGTCGTAGCCGATGACGGAGTTCAGGCCGGAGGGCAGCAGCGCGGCCGAGACGACGGCGGCAACGGCGATGGGAGCAAGCCCGAGCCAGGTCCGGCGGGCACCGGCGACGATGAGCAGGCCGGCGGCGAGCCCGACCAGCCAGACGCCCTGGCCAAGGGCACCGCGGTAGTCGATGCGTTGGAACGGTCCGATGGAGGCGTTCGCGATGTTCCAGGCGGTCGGCAACGATGTCGGCGGTTGGCGTTGCAGGGTGAGTACGCCGATGTAGGTGGCGATCCCAGCCACGGGTGCGAGCAGCATCCGTCCGACCGCGTTGCTGATGGTGCTGGCCAGGCGGCCGATTGCCAGGCCCGCGGCGGTGACCGCGCCCAGGCCGAGGACCGCGAGGATGACGTCGAGCCACCAACGGCCGCCGACGTAGGAGGCGTGAGGTGCGACCAGTAGTGCCGCGAGTCCGCCGGTGATCAACAGCCCCAGCGACGCGGCCAACGCGAGCGGAATGCCGGTCGCGACCAATCGGCGCCACCGCGGGCGGGGGGTGCTGGCCAGCAGATCGATCATTCCGCGGCGCCGCTCGCGCGAGCCCAGCCACACGCCGGCGGCGACGATGAGCGCTCCGCAGGCTGCGGTGGAGTCCCGTAGCGCCTGGCCGACCCCTGGCCAGGACGCCGCCCAGTCCGCGGGGTGTGCTGAGAGCAGAAGGGCCGACTCGACCGCGACCAGCAGGATCAACAGCGGAGCGAAGCCACGCCGGGCCTCAATGCTCACGACACGCGCGGTCATCGCAGCGCGCGGTGATCGCGAAGCAGCGTGGTGTAGCCGCGTTCGATGGCGCTGTCGCCAGCGCTGTCGCCGGCCAGTGCCGCCATCTGGTCGGGATGACCGGTCCAGACGGCGTGGCCGTCGGCCAGAAGGAGAACCGAGTCGCAGGCTGCTGCGACGTCCTCGACCAGATGGGTGGAGACGACGACGCAGGTGTCGCGCCCGAGTTCACGCAGCATCTCGCGAAACTCCACCCGGACTTCCGGGTCGAGCCCGGCGGTGGGTTCATCCAGCAACAGCAGCGCGGGATCGTTGACGATGGCTTGGGCGATGCCTGCGCGGCGACGCATGCCCCCCGACAGCGAGCGCATCTTCTCCCCTGCACGATCGGCCAGTCCGACTCGGGTCAATGCCCGATCGACCGCCAGCCCGATCGACTCCTTCGGCATCTCCTTCAACCACGCGAAGTACTCAACGAACTCCGCGACGGTGAACCTCGGGTAGTAGCCGAAATCTTGGGGCAGATAACCGAGCTGGCGACGGATGGATCGCACTGACTTGGTGTCTCGTGGGTCTTGTCCGAAGAGGGTCAGCTTGCCGGCGCTGGGATTGGCGATGGTGGCCAGCACCCTCATCAACGTCGTCTTGCCCGCGCCGTTCGGGCCGAGCAGCGCGTGCACGCCGAGTCCGAGGTGCAGGTCCAGACCGTCCAGGGCGGTTCTGTTGCGGTAGGTCACGGTCAGCCCCCGGACGTCGACCGCGTCCTCGGACAGTGTCGACGAAGGCGGAGATGGCAATGAGGGGGTGGTCACCAGGACTCCAACCGCAGGAACGAGCGTCGCCGAAGCAGTAGTAGTAGCGCCGCCGTCACGGCTGCAGCAACCCAGATGGAACAGGCATCGCTGGTGAGCACGAAGGGGTGTCGCGCCGCTGTCACCGCGGGAGTGACCACGGCCGCGAACCAGCTGATCGCGACCGCAGCGGACGCCTTCGTCACGCCGATCACGCTGCCCAGCAGCAGAGCGGTGAGCGTGAGCGCGACGCTGGGCAACAACCACAGGGCCGGGGCGGCACGTCCGGTCGCGGCGCCGACGATTGCCGCCGCGGGAAGACACACGGCGAGCACGCCAGTCGTGCGCAGCAGCACCAGTTCCAGACCTGCCAACGGTGTTGTCGAACTGATCTCGTGGGTCGGGTCCAGCAGCGGCCCGTGGGTGATGGCGACACCGCAGAGCGGCAGCACAGGGGCAAGCAAAAGCAACAACGGGGGCGCTCCGACGGGGCCGAGTCGACCAGCCACCGTCGCCAGCGCCAGCAGCCCGGCGAAGGCCGCGATCCACGGCAGCCGCAGTCCGGGGCCGGCGATCGCGCGCCAGCGGTGGCTGGTGCTGGCGATCAGGGTCGACGGTGAGGTTTCTGCCTCCAGCGCGGTAGCCAGGGACTGCCAGCCGGTCTCAACGGCGACTCGCAGCGGCGCAAGATCTGTGTAGTCGCGGACGAGTTCGCGGCAACGGGCGCAGGCTTCTAGATGGCGCTCGATCGACCACGCTTCGACATCGCTCGTCTGCGCCGCCACGTAGTTCTCGATGCCCGAGCTCGGTGGATGCCACGATGTGTCGCTGGCCGGCGTGTGGATTGTCATGTCATTGCCTCCCGTAGGCGCAGTCGGGCCCGATGCGACCAGGTCTTCACCGTGTTCTCCGGCACGCCCAGCAGCGTGGACGTTTCGCGGACACTGAGCCCGTCGATGACCGTGGCCTGCAAGACCGCGCGCATCTGCGGCGACAAAGTCGCCAAGGCCGCAACGAGCCGGGCATCGATGAGCTGGTCGAGCACGATGTCCTCACTCGAGACGCTCACGTCCATGTCGAGCGGTTCCAGCACTTCGGCTTGATAACGCGCTCGACGCCTGAACGCATCGATCAGCCGGCGGGACGCGATTGACCAGATCCACCCCGGCGCCGACCCGGACGCTCGATAGGTTGCGGCCGCGCGCCAAACCGCCAGGAAGGTTTCCTGGACGACATCGGCGACGATCTGTTCATCCGCGGATCTGCGGGCAAGCCGCGCGAACAGCCACGGCGCGTTGCGCCGATACAGCTCCTCGAACGCAGCGCGGTCCTGGCGGGCGACCAACGCCAGTAAGTCGGCGTCCCTGTCGCCGTCACCGGCTTGGTTACCCACACCCACTCAGACGCGGCGCGTCACCGATCGGTTTCACCGCTTGATGAAGCGTGGCCGCGAACGGCAAGCAAAGGTGCAGCAAGCTGCTGCACATCGCAAAGATCGTCCAGCATTGTGATGACCGCCGAGAGACTCCCGGCGATGACAGTCACCGTAAGCCGCCGAGGCCGGGCACGATGTCGTTCAGCGCGTAGGTCAGCGGCTGTTCGAGCTGTTCGTAGGTGCATGACTCGGGGGTGCGGTCGTCGCGCCAGCGGACGAAGTGGGCCAGGTGCCGAAAGCGGGTGCCTTCCATGTGCTCGTACTTGACCTCGAGCACGCGTTCGGGGCGCAGCGGCACGAAGGACAGGTCCTTGGTGGCGTTCCAGCGGCTGACGTTGCCGGGCAGTCGCTGCCCCGCGTGCGCCTCGGCGTTCGCCCACTCCTGCCAGGGGTGGCCGTCACTATCGACGGCCAGCAGCGGCTCGAGGTCGTCGACAAGTTCGGCGCGGCGCTTGGCTGTGAAGGAACCGACGACGCCGACGTGCTGGAGCTTGTTCTCTTCGCTGTAGAGCCCGAGCAGCAATGAGCCGACGAGTGGCTGCGCTTCGGTGGAGGTCTTGTGCCAGCGGAACCCGGCGAGTACGCAGTCGGCCGTCCGGACGTGTTTGATCTTGAACATGGTGCGCTTGTCGGGCTGGTAGGTGCCGCCAAGGGGTTTGGCGATCACGCCGTCGAGGTGCGCGCCCTCGAGCTCGACGAACCAGCGATTCGCGACGTCGAGATCGGTCGTAGTCGGCGTGAGGTGGATCGGTGCTTTTGCCTTCTTGAGCGCTTTCTCGAGCGCAGCGCGCCGTTCGCTGAACGGACGTCCGGTGTAGTCGTCGTCGCCGAGCGCGAGCAGGTCGAAGGCGACGAACGAAGCGGGCGTCTGTTCCGACAGCATCGTCACCCGCGACACCGCAGGGTGGATGCGCTGCTGCAGCGCGTCGAAGTCCAGCCCGTCGGTTGTTGCGATTACAATCTCGCCGTCGAGCACGCACCGCTCGGGCAGTTCGGCTTTGACCGCCTCGACCAGTTCGGGGAAGTAGCGCGTCATCGGCTTCTCGTTGCGGCTGCCGAACTCGACGTCGTCGCCGTCTCGGAAAATTATGCAGCGGAATCCATCCCATTTGGGCTCATAGGAGGCGCCGGGCGGGATGGTTGGCACGGACTTCGCCAGCATCGGCGAGACCGGCGGCATCACAGGCAGCTTCATCGGCTCATTGTCGCGTGTTGTCCGCGAATGCGTTGTCGCCTTGATCCAGACGACGCAGTGCCTCGGCCCGACGGGCCCGCAGATGCTTGAGGCTGTCTTCGAGCCCGGCAACCTCGCCGAGCCAGACCTTCTGCTTAGCTTCGCTCAGACGCTGCTCGGCGTTGTCGGTCATCTCCTCGATGCGGCCGAGTTGTGCCGGGTCGACCCGCAGGAACCGGCAGCGGGTGCAGACATGTTCGTGGACGCACGGGGTGCCGTAGGGCCGGTGGCACTCACCGAGCGCGACCTGGCGCAGCGTGAAGTGCTGCTCGAACTCCGCCCATTCGTCCGGCTCGGCGAGGCGGTCCTCACCGAAGGGTCGAAGCTCTCGTCGGCGCTCGATGAACGCCTGGTGCGCGGTGATGATGTGCTCGGGGAACACCGCGGTGTAGCCGCGGGTGGTGTCGAGGTTGAGGTGACCGAGCAGTGCCGCGGCGATGTGCAGCGGCAGACCGCCGTTGACGGCGTCGGTCGCGAACAGCCGGCGGAAGTCGTGCGGGGTGAACCGCACGGGTTGACCGGCGTCGGTGACGCCGGAGATCACGGCCAGATGGTTGAGCAGCTGGCGCACGTAGCTCATCGACAGCACCTCCTGGCGGGTGCCGATCGGACGGGAGAACAGGTGCGGGAACGGCTCGCCGTGCGTCTTCTCGTAGTTGTCGTAGCGGATCGAGAGCGGGACGCGGTCCTGGCCGGCCTTGGCTCGACGCAGCACGGCCAGCAGCACCTGAACCAGCTCCGGGCTCATCGGGATGAGGCGCTCACAGTCGGTCTTGCTCGGCACGATGTGCAGCAGCGGGACGAGCGTGCCGGTGCTCTGCGAGGTGTAGTGGCGCAGCGACAGTTGCGTCAGCTCGGTGAGTTCCTCGATGCGGATGCCGGTGTGTCGCAGCGTCTCCACCACCGCCCAACCCCAGAATCCGTCGTGCTCGGCGGCGGTGACATCGATACGTCGATGACGTTGCCGAATCCAGTCCGGCCGCGGCTGTCCGTCCGCAGAACGAACCCAGACCCGAAGCCGCTGCTGATGCGCATATCGCTCGGTCGGTGAGTCGCGGACGAACTCATGTCCGTCGAGCTCGAATCGTTCGCCGTCTTGGCAGGCCGCGGCGAGCTCGAGGAACCGGCTGGTCCGCTGCTTCTGCTCCGCGGCGGCTGTGACCAGCGCCGGCAGCAGCGGTGTCAGCATCCGGGTGCGATCGTGCATTTCGCTCTTGCTTCGTCGTTTGGCCTTGGAGACAGCCCTGCTGACCGAGCGCGGGACCGGGCACGGCGCAACCCACACACCCCACCGGACCGGGTCGTCGTGGGACCACTCGGCCAGATCTCGATAGAACCCGCGGATCGCGAACAGCACCGAGTGGGTCTCTCGGCGTGGGCTGCCGTCCATGGTCAGGGCCAGCCGCTCACGCCACGCGGTCGCCACCGCAGGCGACAACCGCAGGTCCGCCTGCTCGGGGTTGATCTGCACGACGTTGCACCAGAACAGCCGCACGAGCCGGTAGGCCAGGCCCTCCAGCGACCCGTAGTCCATGCCGGGCCGGATCTCGTCGAGGTAGTCCACGAGCAGGTCGCGCACGCCGCAACGAGCGATGCCGTAACGGTCCACCAGGGTCGCGGTCGAGTGCTGACGGGTGTTGCCCTTGGCTGACCACGTCGCTCGCAAGGTCCGCGCCTCACCGGCCAGGGGCGCCAGCTGCACTAGCAGTTCCCAGAGTAGGTGTTCGCGGCGGTGCCGGCCGGAGGTTTTCACGATGTCGGCGTAGTGCAGCAGGTCGTCGCCGGTGATCTGCTCGATCGCCTTGCCGGTGCGGATCATGATCCTTGCGAGCCCGGCCTCGACGTCGCGTTGTTGCCGCGGCAAGCCCCGCTCGTAGGCCGGTAGCCGGCGCAGCGCGTCGAGGTCCGGGCCGCCGGCGGCGTGCAGGAACGCTTGAGTGTCCAGCTTGCGCTGCGAGTCCAGCAGCCAGCTGAACGACGGTCGCAACACTCGAGCCTGCAGCAAGGTGTTCATGCCGAGGACCGGGATCGACCGCTCACCCGGGGCGGGGCGCTGGAACTGGTCGGCCCAGGTGCGCGCTGCGGCGTCGTAGCCGCTGGCCAGCCAACGCTGCTCCCAGGTCTCGCCCGGGTAGGCGGCTAGCTTGTTCAGCACCATCCGCGCGGCGGGCTCGTGGGTCGCTGCCAGCGGGTCAAGCGGATCTGACACGAGCTCGGAGATCGCCGCGGAGACTTCCTCGATCGAGAGCCGCTGCATCCGAGATGTGGGCGAGTCGGCGGGCGCCGCCGGCGGCGGCTGACCCGCGTCGTAGGCCCACAACGGCCGGACCATCCCCGACGGACCGAACCGATCATCGGCGGCAACGGGCGACAGATACGGCGACTCGGGCCGCGACAGCAACTTGATCGACGGCATCGAGGCGCTGCGAGTCACCGCAGCCTGGTCCTGAGCGTTGCTCCGTCGACGCTCACCCGTCACGAGGGCAGCCCCAACAGTTCCCGCACCGCATCGGCGTCGTAGGCGGGCTCGATCGTCGGGCCAGGAGCTGGTGGGCGGGCGTAATGCTCCAACACCTTGCCGACCAGGTCCTCGAGCCGCGGTTGGGTGTAGATCTGGGTCGTCGTGATACTCGCGTGCCGCAGGATCGTCTGCACGTCCACCAACGTGAACGCCGGATCGGCCAGCAGCCGCGCCGCCGCGGTATGCCGGAAGTCATGCAGCGACCAGTTCGTCCCCAGGCTCGTATTCGCTCGCCGCAACACGGCCCGCATCGCGTGATAGTTCAACGGCGCAGGGTCCGCGCGCCGCGTCCACCACACCGGCCCGCCCGGACTCATCGGCGGCTGCTCGCCCAAGTAGAGCGCCAGCCACACGAACGCGTCCACCGAGGCCGGCACCGTCTCGCGAAGCCGGCTGCCCTTACTGGTCACCGTAATCGTGTACTGCCCGGCGTCCAGGTCACCGTGCCGCAGACCGAGCAGCTCAGAGGCACGCACTCCGGACGACAGATAGAAGCTGACCAGCGCCCGGTCACGGCTCGACCGCAACGCGTTGAACAGTGAGTCTGCAGCGTCGTCCGGGATGCCCCGCCACACCGGCCGAGGCGTCTTCTGCCGGTAGTTGGCCCGCCGATGGACGACGAAGTCCTCCATCGGGTTGTGGTGCGCGTTCGGCCGACCGCGCACACGCGTCCGCTGCGCCGGCACCGGGTTCACCAGCGGTCCGAGGTCAGCCGCGCAGGCATGGTCGTAGAACCCGAACAGCACCGACAGCTGGTGATTGATCGTCCGAGCGGCGTAGCGCGATGTCAGCTCGACCTTGCCGGTCACCGGATTCACCGAACCGGCCGCCGGCCCGTCACTACGACGACGCAGCCGCTGCGGATTCGGCGCCTCTCGCAGGTGTTCGACGAACGCCCGGACATCGACCCGTTCCGCGCGCTCCCACCCGACCAAGCGGTCGTGCAGGAACCGGAACCACCGCAGCAGGTCGTACCCGTAGCTCCGAAGCGTCAACGGGCTGCAGTCCGACGCCGCCAGCTCCCGCAGGTACGACGACGCCGCCAGATGCTCACCCTCCGGAAAGATCACCCGCCACGGCAGTCCCGACGTCGATGACTCCACCCAACCGAGCACGCCCACGTCCGCAGCCTCCTTCCGGTAGGCCACCCACCCCAGGAGGCACGCCGAAGTTCAGTCAACTGGTCGAACTCTGATTTTTCGAGATGGTGAGGAGGTCGAGTTCGGCAGCCGCAACGAGAAACCGATGACCCGGTACTTCCCCGAACTGGTCGAGGCGGTGAAGGCCGAACTGCCCGATCGATGCGTGCTGGACGGTGAGATCGTCATCGCCACCGGCGACGGACTCGACTTCGAGGCCCTGCAGCAACGCGTGCACCCGGCCGTGTCCCGCGTGACGATGCTGAGCGAGAAGACCCCGGCCTCGTTCATCGCCTTCGACCTGCTCGCGCTCGGCGACGAGGACTACACCGGCCGGCCGTTCGCCGAGCGACGCGCCGCGCTGCAGGGCGCCCTGGCCGACGCGAAGGCACCGATCCACCTCACGCCAACGACCACCGATCTCGACGTCGCGAACCGGTGGTTCGTCGAGCTCGAGGGCGCCCATCTCGACGGCGTGATCGCCAAGCCCCTGAACGGCACGTACCAGCCCGACAAGCGGGTCATGTTCAAGATCAAGCACGTGCGGACGGCCGACTGCGTGCTCGCCGGCTTCCGCTGGCACAAGACCTCCACCGAGGCGCAACCACTCGTCGGCTCGCTGCTGCTCGGGCTCTACAACAACGAGAACAAGTTGCAGCACGTCGGTGTCGTCGGCGCGTTCACCGCGAAGCGACGGGCCGAACTCGTCGACGAGCTCGAACCGCTGCTGGCCGTCGATGGTGACGGCCACCCCTGGCAGGAGTGGGCGAACGCCGATGCGCACCAGAGCCAGCGGCTCCCCGGCAACGTGTCTCGCTGGAACGTCACTAAGGACCTGTCATTCGTGCCGCTACGTCCCGAGCGGGTGCTCGAGGTCACCCGCGCGAGGCGAACCCGGAATGGATCGCTGCGGCCGTCGACGCATATCGCCTACACGTCGAACCGAGCGAGGAGGAACTCAACCGACTGGAAGCGGTGATGTACATCCGCACGCTGTACCTGGTCTGCTTCGGCTACCGACGCGCCATCACCAGCGGCGTGCCCTACGACGAATGGTGGTTCATCGAACCACCCGAGTACTACACCTCCACCGCCGCCGCAGTCCGCGCCGCATTCGACCGGTAGGACGCCCGCCCCCGAGCTCACCGCGATCGCCACCAGGAATGAGCCCGCCCGTCAGCCGACCCGCCAACGGGCGATCCGAGCTCGCCAGCAGAGATCCAACGCGCACGCAGGGCCGCGTGCGGCGATGCGGATCGAGGATCGAGGTGTGCGCGGAGAAGCTGCGTCTACTTCTGCCAAATCGAGACGTGCGAGCGGCTGTCGGAGGTGAACGGTTCCCGGTTCCAGCCGGCCCAGCGATCGCGTAGACGTAGACCGGCGAGCTGCGCCATCAGGTCGAGCTCTGAGGGCCAGACATAGCGGAACGGGACGGTTCGGTACTCACCGGTGCCATCGACGTAATGTCCGCTGTACCGCTGGCTGGCGTGGTCGAAGCTATAGCTGCCCGATGTGCTCGGGGCCGGCCCGGTATCCCTGCACATCCTGCCCTTTCGGCAACTGGCGCAGGGGCGGGATGTTCGTCTCGACGACGAAGCAACCGCCCGGGCCGAGGTGTGCGGCGACGTTACGGAAGCACGCCACCTGCGCCTCCTGCGAGGTCAGATTGTTGATCGTGCTGAACACCAGGTAGGCCACTGTGAACATGCCGTCCACGGTGGTCGTGGCGATATCGCCGATCGTCACGTCGATGGCCTCGCTGCCCGGCTTGGCCCGTAGCTGCTCCACCATCGCCCGGGACAGCTCAATGCCGACCACCGGCACTCCGCGCCGGGACAGAGGCAGCCCGATCCGCCCCGTGCCGATCGCCAGCTCCAGTGCCCGCCCCTCACCGGCCAGCTCGGCGAGCATGCTGACGGCCGGATCGATCGCGCCGGCCGCGAACATCGGGTCGGCCGGGTCGTCGTAGCGCGGCGCCACGCTCGCCCCGAAGTACCCGTCGGGATCCGCTTTCGGACAGCACGGCAGCAGCGCCAGATCCCACCTCGCCGCTGAGCCGGTAGGGGTGACGGCGCGAGGCACCTCGGTTGAGGGCAAGCTGGCATTCGGCGCTGCCATGATCATCGACGGTGGCGCCGTTTGGCGAGGGCGCAGCGGATGAGGTACGGCGGTGTGGGCGGCATCCACCCGAGCTGCAGACCTTGGCCGAGGTCGTCGCGCACCGCCCAGTGCTCGGTAACCTTTGCGTCGACGACGTGCTGCCAGTGCGTCTGGCGGACCGCGAACGACCTGCCGGTGGGTGCCCAGACGCGATCGAGTTCGCCATCACCCGTATAGGTCACGAAGTCGCCGGTGTGCCAACCGCTCATCGTTGCGTCGATGACCACGAGATCGTCCTGCACGACGACGTGGTGCAGCTCGTGGGACAGGTCGGCGAACGCCGAACGCAGCCAGAGCGCGGTCGCGTGGAACCCGTCTGGCCCCCCGACACGGCACCCGGGCGGCTCGATGATGTCCTCCCTATTGACGGCGTCGCGAGCGATCACTGCCTCGAAGTCCGTCAGATCGCCTTCCGCCATGATCGACAAGCTGCGCAGCGCGACGTCACCCGTCGCAGAAGTTGTCAGGGACATGGCCACCGCTTTCGATAAAGTGGGACAGTAATGAAAGATGGGATGGCTTCGATGCCAGACGATGTCAACCCTGCCGCCGCACGCCGGCCGGCAACGGACAGGCGCTCCTACGACGTCAGTCGCCGACGCGAACGGGCCCGCGAAAGGCGTCGGGACGTGGTGCACGCCGCCCAACACCTGTTTGAGGAACGCGGTTATACCGCCACCACGATTGTCGACGTCGCGCGCGCGGCGGGGGTTTCTCCCGAGAGCATCTACAAGAGCTTCGGCAGCAAGGCCGCGCTGCTGAAGGAAGTCTTCGACGTCGTGATCGCCGGCGACGACGAGCCGGTCGCCGTGCCCGACCGCGCGGAGGCCACGGCGATTCGGGAAGAACCCGACCTTCGCCGGAAGCTCCTCATGTACGCCGAACAGGCAGCTGTCCGGGCACAGCGCTCGGCGGCGATTCAGATCGTCATCCGCAACGGTGCCGCAAGCGACCCCGACCTGCGCCGGCTCTGGGACCAACTCGCCGAACAGCGTCTGACCGGCATGGGAATGCTGGCCGGCCATCTCGCGACCACCGGCGAACTACGAGCCGACCCCGACGCAGCGCGCGACGTCCTTTGGACCTGCATCTCGGTCGAGATCTACGACCTCCTCGTGCTCCAGCGCGGCTGGAGCCTTCCCACCTACACCGACTGGCTCGGTAGAACCCTCGTCACCCATCTCCTCGGTGGCTAGTCGGTGTCCCGCAAGCGGACCCGGTTGCCGTGGACGTCGCCCACCTGACACCGCGGATCAAGGCGTCGTTCCACAAGCGGATCGTCTCTCGGTCACCGGGACATCGCTGGGGGACGAAGCGGCTGACGGCCTTCGCGGTGGACACTGTTGACGCGGCCCTGTAACCAAGGAGCCGATGCCGGACAAGTGATGGTTGTGACAACAGATCAAGCTCGGTTCGAGGCGCTCTTCACCGCGCACTACGCCTCGATCATGCGCTACGCAGCGAGGCGCGTCGGCGGCGAGACCGCGCAAGAGGTCGTGAGCGAAACCTTCTTGCTCGCCTGGCGCCGGCTTGACGACGTACCGGGCAACGCCCTGCCGTGGCTCTACGGTGCAGCCCGTCGGATCGTGGCGAATGAAATTCGGCGCCGTTCCCGCGCGATCCGCTTGGGCGAACGCGCTGCGAATTCCAGATCCATTCCCGACCGCGACCCCGCGGAGGTCATCTCTGATCGACTCCGCGTTCGTGCGGTTCTTGCTGGACTCTCCGAGCGTGACCGTGAAGTGCTCATGCTCGCTGAGTGGGAGCAACTGACCACTAACGAAATCGCTGCTGCGCTGGAGTGCAGCCCAGCAGCAGCCAAAGTACGGCTCCACCGAGCCAGACGCCGGTTCGCTGACCTCGTCGGGCACGACTGCGATGACATCGACATCCCGACCGCCATTCCCCACGGAGGCACCGCATGACCAGCAGTCTTCGCGCAGCAGATCCCTACGCCGACGCCCACTACGACCCTTCCTCGCCCGACGCCCGCAGGATGCTCGATGACATCGTCTCCACCTCGCGGCAGCCCCCCCAAATCCATCCCGTGGCTGCGCGACGGAGAGTCCTCATTGCGGCAGCCTCTGCCGCGGCAGCTGCGGCAGCGACCCTCCTCGTGCTGAACGTCGGAGCAAGTGGGGACCACAGCACGCAAGCATTGGGACCGGCGGGTTACCGCGTGACGACCCGATCCGATGGTTCGGTGCAGGTAACTGTCCGATGGAACGAAGTGAAGGATCCCGCAGCGCTGCAGGCCTCTCTCGACCAGGCGCAGGCGCACACGAAGATCTGGGTGACCGATACCCAGGTGACGAGCCAGTGGTGCCGAGGAACCGTCCGTCCGTTCACCGGCCAGCTGGACCGCAACGTGGTGCAGTACAACGCACCCGGGGGCACCAGCGGACTAATCATCCGCCCGGAAAAGTTCCCCGCCGGGGTCACCCTGCTTATCGCCGTGCAACTGTCGACGGGCAGCCAGACCGGTGCCACTGGCGCGCCCGGCACGGGAGTGGCGATGGCCGGGTACGGAACCACCTGGGCCGTTGGACCTACAGCCGACTGCAGCTGATTGCTTGGTATCCGCGGTTGACCATTGCCTCGACCGGCTCGAGCTGAACTGTTGGTTCGGACGGGGCGTGAGACCCATGGGATCCGCCGCTCCTTGATTCCGGCCGATCTTCGTCGACAGGTCGCGGGCCCGGGGCTCACCTCGATCAGCAGCAGACGGACCACAGCCAGGAAAGACTGGCGACCGCCCGGTAGCGGATGGCGAGTTCAATCGGTCGTCGCAACGCCCGTCCTGATGCGAGGTGTTGTGCA
>NZ_CAXTHK010000056.1:0-13505 GCF_964244045.1 uncultured Jatrophihabitans sp.
TCACCGAAGAGCAGACCGTCACCGAGCAGGTCCGCAAGGAGCAGATCGACGAGACAGGCGTCGAAAACGTCTCGAACAAGCGTCGCGGCTGACAAGCCTGTCCGATTCGGCATCCGGCCGAACATGAGCATCCAGATGGACATGATCATCGACGAACGGGGCATGGCCGACCAGCACGACCAGGCGGGTCGGGTGTCCGTCTCCGATCGCGACGAGCTGGCCAGACTTCGTGAGCAACTGGCCAAGTACGAAGCTGAGATCGCCAATCTGAAGATTGCGCTGCAGACCGCTCGCACGATCGGAATGGCCCTTGGCATCATCGTCGCCGGCGAGAAGGTGACGCCGAACGAGGCGTTTGCTCACCTGTCGAAGCTCAGCAACAAGTTGAACACGAAGGTGCACAACGTCGCGGACGCGATCGTGCTCACCGGCCAGTACTGACGCAACACGAGTTGGTGCCCCTCCCCTGCCGGTCGGCAGGGGTGGGGCACCGCAGGACACTTCTTTCAAGTATGGAACGCGAAAAGGGCCCGGAACCCGGGCCCTTCAGCTCCCCCGACTGGACTCGAACCAGTAACATTTCGATTAACAGTCGAATGCTCTGCCAATTGAGCTACGGGGGATCACCGCGCGTCACCCACGACCGGGCAACCGCTTGAGAATAACGCACGCACGCACCTCGGCGCTGCCGGGTTGCCGGGTGCCGGACTACGGTGAGACGAACGAGCTGGGGAGCGAATCGAGCGGTGAAGCTGTCGAATCTGACGTACGCCGCGATCGGTTACACCCTGGGAGCCAAGGCCGGTCGCGACCGGTACGAGGACATCGTGCGCATCGCGCGTCGGGTCGCGGGCAGCCAGACCGTGCAGGCCACGGCCGGCGTGCTCGAGGGTCGTTTCGACCAATACATCAAGCAGGTCCGGAGCGTCATCGACTCGCGCCTGGCGAACCCGCCGTCGACGCAGCGGGCCAACGGCCACCAGCGCTGATCAGCTTGCCGATTCCGCCGCCTCGGCGGCCCGCAAGATGGCCAGCCGCGCGCTGATCGAGGCCAGGATCTCCTCGGTCGCGCGGGTGCCGGGTTCGAGCCGCGCCCACCACACCGTGCCGTCCTGGCCCGGCCGCCGCCGCGACACGAAGCGCACCGCTCCCCCGGGCACGCTGAGCAGCTCGGTGCGCACGATGTTCGCCTCGACGCGCCTGCGAATGGTTGGCGGCAGGTCACGCGGGACGGTCAGGGTGAGGTACACCGGGCGCCGGTCGACGAGCAGCTCGTCGTCGACGATGTCGGCCTCGGTGAGGGCGAGGACGCTGTCGCGCCACACCACTTTGTCGACCTGCTGCCACGGCACGCGACGGGCCCCCTCGGCGAACGGCCACCACAGCCCGAAGGAGGTCGCCGCGACGACAGTGTCGGCGTCGGTGTCGCCCCACGCGAGGAGGCGCTCACCGTCATCGAGCAGAGCAAGCACGGCCGCCGGCGGTTTCGCCCGCCGGGTCAGCTTCGGCAGTGGCGCCATCAGCTGTCACCGATCGCGCGTTCGCGCAGGTTGCGGCGGTAGGCCTCGAGCGCGATGAGCTCGCCGAACAGCCGGGCGTGCTCGTCCTGCTGCTCCTGCGGGTTGATGCGCTGCAGCCGCGACTTGAGGGCGGCGATCCGGCGCACCGTCACCATCTCGTGCAGCCGCGCGAGCATCGCCCCGGCGTAACGCACCTGGTCGTCAGCACCGGCCTTCAACGGCTGGACGGTGAGCGCTTGTACCCCGCGACGCATGCGTTCCTCGGGCAGGTGCGCCTCGATGGCGTCGGTCCAGGCCGGGCCGCTGAGCCCGGCTGCCGTGCCGCCGGCCGAGGCGATCGCGGCGCTCAGCCGGCGATGCTCCTCGAGCAGGAAGGCCTCCGGCGTCAGAGCATCGAACTCCGGGCCGGCCACCGCCGGCAGTTGCAACGCGATCTTCAGCACCTCCCGCTCGACGGCTACCACGGCGTCGTCGACCTTTGCTTTCTCGGTCTGCGTGGGCGGGGGCGTCGGCGCAGCAGCGTCGCTCCGTTTGTCTGTGGAGCGGATCAGGCCACGGACGCGGGTGACGACACGCATCGGGTCGTCGAGTCCGACCAGGCCGGCCAGCCGGCGGGCGTAAGCGTCGCGCAGAGCGTGGTCCTTGATCTGCGCCACCAGCGGGATGCTGCGATCCAGCGCAGCCATCTGACCCTCGGCGGTGTCCAGGTCGAAGCGACGTACGGTTGCGCGCAGCACGAACTCGACGAGCGGAACGCGTCGCGCCACGAGGTCGCGAACGGCAGAGTCGCCGTTGGCGATCCGCAGCTCGCACGGGTCCATGCCGGTGTCCTCGATGGCTGCATAGGTCTGGGCCATGAACTTCTGGTCGTCGGCGAAGGCCCGCTCGGCCGCCTTCATGCCGGCGGAGTCCCCGTCGAAGGTGAAGATCACCTCGCCGGTGGAGTCGGAGTCCATCAGCAAGCGGCGCAACACCGACACGTGCTCGCCGCCGAACGCGGTGCCGCACGTGGCTACTGCAGTGGTCACCCCGGCCAGGTGGCAGGCCATGACGTCGGTGTAACCCTCGACGATGACAGCCTGGTGCTTGCGGGCGATGTCCTTCTTGGCCAGGTCCGCGCCATAGAGCAGCTGGCTCTTCTTGTAGATCGGCGTCTCGGGGGTATTGAGGTACTTGGCCTCGATGCGGTCGTCGTCGAAGATCCGGCGGGCACCGAACCCGACGACCTCACCGCCGACATCGCGGATCGGCCACAGCAACCGGCGGTGGAAGCGGTCGATGAACCCGGTCCGCCCGCCCTCTTTGGACAACCCCGCCAGGACGAGCTCCGCGGTGGTGAAGTTGCGGGCCTGCAAGTGCTTTGTCAGCGCGTCCCACCCCGAGGGCGCGTAGCCGCAGCCGAAGCGGGCCGCGGCCATGGCGTCGAAGCCGCGGCCTTTGAGGAATTGGCGCGCAGGCTCGGCCTCCGGGCTGGTGAGCTGCTCGCGGTAGAAATCTGCGGCTGCCGAATGCGCCTCGAGCAACCGCGTGCGCTGCCCGTGCGTGCGTCCTGGGCCCGGGCCCGAACCCTCGACGTAGCGCAGCTGCACTCCCGCGCGCGCGGCGAGTTTCTCGACGGCTTCGCTGAAGTCGACGTGCTCGACATCCTGGACGAACTTGATGACGTCGCCGCCCGCCTGGCAGCCGAAGCAGTAGAACAATCCGCGAGCCGGGGTGACGTTGAACGACGGCGATTTCTCGTCGTGGAACGGGCAGATGCCCTTCAGGTTGCCGCCGCCGGCGTTGCGCAGCTGCACGTGCTCACCGATGACGTCGTCGATCGGCGACCGTTCACGGACAGCGGCGATGTCCTCGTCCCTGATCCGCCCCGCCACGCGATCGAGTCTAGGCGGAAGCAGAAATGACAGCACCGGCACAATCGAGGGTGTGAACAACCACCAGGGCGTCGCAGTCGACGTCCACGAGCTGGTCAAGCGCTACCCCAAGAGCACCACCAACGCCGTTGACGGGCTGTCTTTTGCGGTGAGCGCCGGTGAGGTGTTCGGCCTGCTCGGCCCGAACGGGGCGGGCAAGTCCACGGCGATCGGCGTCCTGACCACTCGCGTGGTGGCCACCGGCGGCACCGCGACGGTGAGCGGGGTCGACGTCATTCACGACCCGGTCGCTGCCCGGGCGCTGCTGGCCGTCGTCCCCCAGCGGGTGAACCTCGACCGCCAGCTCACCGCCCGGCAGAACCTGATCTTCCACGCCGCGTACCACGGGGTGGCCAAGCGCGAACGCGCAGAGCGCGCCGACGAGCTGCTCGACCAGTTCGGGCTCGCCGACCGCGGCGGCGACAAGGTCGACCGGTTCTCCGGTGGGCAGTCGCAGCGACTGATGATCGCCCGCGCGCTCATGCACCGCCCGGAGGTGCTGTTCCTCGACGAGCCGTCGACCGGGCTCGACCCGCAGGCCCGATTGTTCGTCTGGGACCGCGTCCGCGACCTGCAGCGCGACGGAGTGACCATCATCCTCACCACGCACGACATGGACGAGGCCACCGCGCTGTGCGACCGCGTCGGCATCGTCGACCACGGCAAGCTGCTGGCCCTGGACACTCCGGACGGGCTGACCCACAGCCTGCCGGGCAGCGCGACGATCGACGTGACCGTCGCCGACGCGGTGACGACCACCCCGGGTCTGCTCGACGAGCTCGAGCAGCTGCCCGGCGTCGAGCGTGTCGAGACGGCCGAGCCGACCGCGCCGCGGCTCCACCTGAACTGCGACCCGGCCAAGCTCGTCGCCGAGGTCGTCGGTGCAGTGAGCCGTTCGGGCGCCACCCTCACCGACCTGTCCTTCGGCCGCGCCAGCCTCGAGGACGTCTTCATCTCCCTCACCGGCCGGGGGTTGAGATGAGCGATGAGACCACGATCATGCGGCGGCCCACGCCGGGCCGGGCGTTCATTGCGGTGCTCGGCCGCGACTTGTTCGTCACCGGCCGCGAGCTACCGGTGTTCTTCGCGCAGGTGCTGCTGCAGCCGCTGTTCTTCCTGTTCGTCTTCGGCAAGGTGTTGACGTCCATCGGCGCCGCGAACTCCGGTTACTCGACGCTGCTGTTCCCCGGCATCGTCGCGCTGACCTGCGTGCTGACCTCGTTGCAGGGCACCGCATTGCCACTGGTGCTGGACTTCTCGTTCAGCCGCGAGATCGAGGACCGCCTGCTGGCCCCGCTACCCGTCATGCTGGTCGCGGTCGAGAAGATGATCTTCGCGACGATCCGCTCCATCGTCGCTGCGGGTGTCATGTTCCCGCTCGGTTACTGGATCCTCGGCTCGCTGTCGATTCACGCGGGCGGTGTGCCGCTGCTGCTCGTGACCATCGTGGTGGGCTCGGTGCTGGGCTCGGCGATCGGGATGACGCTCGGCACCTTCGTGCCACCGACCCGCATCAACATCATGTTCGCGCTGGTGCTGACGCCGCTCATATTCACCGGTTGCACGCAGTACCCGTGGCCGTCGCTGTCGAGCCTGCGCTGGTTCCAGGTCCTGACGCTGGCCAACCCGCTGACCTACGTCAGCGAGACGATGCGCGGCGCGATCGTCCCGGACGGCAGGCACATGTCGGCCGCGGTCACCGTGCCGGTGATGCTGGCCGCCACCGCGTTGTTCGTGGTGCTCGGGATGATCGGCTTTCGGCGCCGCGCGCTCGATTGACGCACGGGGTGTCATGAGTCAAGAAAGTGGCAGGCGAGCTGTGCTGTAGGCCGTTCCTTGAACGGGCAGAACGTGCCGCTCATGGCTGTTGATAGCAGTACCCGTCAGTTTGCTATCATGCGTTTCATGAAGCAGCTCATCACCAGGGTCGACGAGTCGCTCGCCGAGGCAGTGAAAGAACGCGCGGCATTGACCGGCGAGTCGGTGAACGCCTACATCACGCGCCTACTACGCTCAGCCGTCGAAGGACGACAGAGCTGGAAAAGCGAGGCCGTTGCGGCAGGACGGTTGGTCTCGCGAGTCTCGGTATTCGCGCCGCGTCCAGGCGCAGCCGTCTCGACGCCTGCCGGCTACGCCTCATCGCTTGTGTCCTCCGAACGCGACGAGCGGTGATCATCTACATCGACACCAGCGCGCTCGGCCGTGTCTATCTGGGTGACAAGTCGGACAGCGCGGAGCTCGGCCGCATTGTTTACGACGGCGACCACCCGGTTGTCACCAGTGAGCTGACAGACGTTGAGATCGCGAGCGCCTTTGCCCGGGCGAGCTGAGAGCGCGTGATTGGCCCCGACACCGCCGAAGAGCTGCTGAAGCGATACGCGGCCGACACCTCGGACACGGGGCCACTGGGCGTGATCCCCCTGGATGGGGCCGTTATCGCCCGCGCCCAGGAGTACGTCCTGAGCACCTCCGTACGCACGCTGGACGCGATACATCTGGCTGCATGCGCTCGATTCGGCGAATCGACACCCGATGAGGTGCGACTCCTGTCCCGCGACAACCGTCAAAATCAGGCAGCACACGCATTGGGCATTGCCCTAGCCGAAGACTGACCACCGAGTGGTGTCAAGCCGACCTCGGCACTACCAAGCTCCGATGCCAAATCAGCGGCGCGCCCGGCGTCCCGAAGGCAGATCCCCTGCGGACGGCGGGCGACGTGGGCAGGACCGATGCCTGCTGCGCGGTCGAAGGTCAATGGCCTCACCCCACGTCCGAATCCGCTAAGTTCGGCTCGAGCAGATTGAGGCGATGACAACCGCGGATTCGAAGCGATCAGCTGCAGTCGGCTGTAGGTCCGATGGCCCAGGTGGTTCCGTACCCGGCCATTGTCACTCCCGTGCCGGGCGCGCCAGTGGCACCGGTCGGGCTGTCCGTCGACAGTTTCACGGCGATAAGCAGGGTGACCCCGGCGGGGAACTTTCCGGGCGGATGATCAGTCCACTGGCACCCCCGGGTGCGTTGTACTGAACGACGTTGTGGTCCAGCTGCCCGGTGAACGGTCGGACCGTTCCTTGGCACCACTGGCTCGTCACCTGGGTGTCGGTTACCCAAATCTTTGTGTGCGCCTGCGCCTGGTCGAGGGAGGCCTGCAGCGCTGCGGGATCCTGCACTTCGTTCCATCGGACGATCACCTGCACCGCACCATCGGATCGGGTCGTCACGCGGTAACCCGCCGGTCCCAATGCTTGCGTGCTGTGGTCCGTACTCGCTCCTACGTTGAACACGAGGAGGATCGCTGCCGCAGCTGCGGCAGCAGAGGCTGCCGCGACCAGGACTCTCCGTTCTGTTGTCACAACCATCACTTGTCCGGTACCGGCTCGATGGTTACAGGGCCGCGTGGACAATATCGACCTCGAAGGCCGTCACCCGCATCGTCCGGGGATGTCCCCGGCGCCCGCAAGAGGATCCCATCTGAGACACCTGCTGGCCGCGGGATCATCGACATCGCCGCAGACCTACCGGCTCGGCCACCGTGCCATAGCCAGGTTCCTATCGGGACCCCTGACGAGTCCCACGCCGGCGTAGCGAGACAGGGCCGGCGTGGAGGCCATACTGTCGCGGGTGGCTCTACCGGCTTTGCCGCCGGGTGCCGTGGCCACATCCAGGTCAGGCCTGTATCGCGGGTTTGACCAGTCCTGCGTTGTAGGCGGCGATGACTGCTTGGGCGCGGTCGCGGATATCGAGCTTGGCGAAGATGCGGCTGATATGTGTCTTCACGGTCGCGGGGCTGACGACGAGCGCCGTAGCGATGGCATCGTTGGACAGTCCGCCGGCGATCATGACGAGTACTTCGCGTTCGCGTTCGGTCAACGTTTTGACTTTGCTCGGCGCCATCGAGCCAGCGGGCTGCTGGGCGTTGAACCGCTCGATCAGGCGCTTCGTGACCGACGGTGCGAGCAATGCCTCGCCGGCATGGACGGTACGAATCGCATCGGCCAGCGTGGCTGCCTTGACGTCTTTGAGCAGGAACCCGCTGGCACCGGCGGCCAGCGCGGCGAAGACGTACTCATCGAGATCGAACGTGGTGAGGATGACGACCCGCGTCGTGGTTGGAGCCATCAGCAGCTCGCGGGTTGCCGCGATGCCATCTAGGACGGGCATGCGGATGTCCATCAGGACGACGTCCGGTCGCAGTTGTGCGGCCAGTCGCACTGCTTCGGCACCGTCGGCGGCTTCACCGATGACATCGAGGTCCGGCTCCGCCGCGAGGATGAGCCGGAAACCGGTCCGGACCAGATCCTGGTCATCAGCGATCAGGACCTGGATCACAGCGCCCGCTCGGGTGCGGGTTGCTGCCGCTCGGCGGCTGGGATGAGGGCGTGCACGCGGAACCCGGTCGCACTGTGGGTCGCCTCGACGAGATGCCCGCCGGCCAGCGCGAGCCGTTCACGCATTCCGATGAGCCCGCGCCCGGATCCGGCCGGGAGGTTCGCGCCCGCGCGGATGCCCCCACCGTTGTCCTGCGCGAGGACTTCGACCGTGTCGTCGTGGCGCCGGATCCGGATGTGCGCGGTCGCACCCGGGGCGTGGCGCATGGTGTTGGTGAGGGCCTCTTGGATGAGCCGGTAGGCAGCGAGATCGGCCACCGGAGGCAGCGGTGCCAGCATCTGATCGATGTCGGCGTCGACCGTCATGCCTGCGGCGCGGCACTGGTCGAGGAGCTCATCGACCTGGCCAAGCGAAGCCATCGGCGTGACCGTAGCCGGTTCATCCTCGCTAGACAGCAAAGTCAGCAGGTGCCGTAATTCCGTCATCGCGGTACGGGCACTGGTCTCGATCGCGTTCAGTGACTCGGCGGCGATCTCGTGGTCAGCCGGGAGGGCTCGGCTGCCCACCTGCGCCTGGATCACGATGACCGAGACGGCGTGACTGACGATGTCGTGCAGTTCGCGGGCGATGGCGGCGCGTTCGGCTGCGGTGGCAGCCGCGAGTTCGCGGGCGTGGCGTTCCTCGGCTGACGCAACGTCGTCCTCCAGCGAGCCGATGCGGTGCTGCCGGACCCAGACCGCCCGCCCGATCAGCACGGCTAACGCGATCAGGCCATAGGTCCACGTCAGGTCGGCCAAACCTTCCGAGGACGGGTCGTTGACGCCGTGCGCGAGCGAGGCGATCAATGCCGCAACGATCACGATCACGAGGTGCCGACTGAAGGCGGCACCGGAAAAGGCCGCCGCGACCAGCACGATGAAGATCGTTGCCGCCTCCGAGCCACCCAGGATCAATGTCGACGCGGTCATGACGGCGAAGATCGTCAACACTGCGGGCAGCGGCCTGCGGCGACGCCAGGCGAACGGAATCGTCAACGCAACGATGAGAACAGCGTTGATCCAGACCGGCCCGGGCCACACCGGCTTGGCGTTGTATTTCTCGTGCCCGAACAGTTCGAGTTCACCCAACGCGCACAGCGCTGCGGCCAGTGCGACATCGCGCCACCGGGCAGCACGTCCCACCACACCGCCCGGGCGCTCGTACCTTTCAAGGCTGCCGGACCAATCATGGGGTCACTGTAGGGCGCCTGGACAGCTCGCCGCGTCGGAGCACGGGCTGATTCGCGAGGCCACGTCATCCCCTGGTCGTAACGCCGATTCAACCCGTGCTGCGATGCGCCGGACCCACCGCCATTCCTAGCGTCAGCACTACCGAATTCACTACCTCGAGGAGTGCACCATCATGGTCACATCGTCCGCCGTCCGCAGCGATTCTCCCGCCACCAAAACTAGGACCGCGTCCGCCGCCGCATTCATCGCCGCCGCCGGCTTCATCACCGAAGGCGTGATCTCGCTCGTCCACCACACCGGCGACCACCACTGGGACGGCCCGAGTCAAGCACTCAACGCCGCCTACGCCCTAGCCGCGATCGCGCTGATCCTGGCGCTGCCGGCCGTCGGCCAGTGGCTGCAGGTCAACAGGGTCGGACGGACCGGCATCATCGCGGCGCAACTCGGGTACGCCGCCATGGCAATCGAATCAATCGCCAGCGGATTCCACGACGGCAACACCCTCGGTGCACTGTTCTTCGGCGGCCTCGTTCTCGCACTGCTCGGGTTGCTTGTCCTTGGTATCGCTGCCTTGATAGGAGGCCGCGCGCGGTGGGCAGCGCTCCTGCCGTTTCTCGGCATGTTCGTCGCGATCGCCGGCGGCGACCACGGCGGCTCGATCGCCCTCGGCGCAGTGTGGGTGCTACTCGGCGTCCTCACCGATCGCGCCGAGTAGGAACCCGACTCCCGGTGATGGGACGCAGCGCGCCTTGCCGCGTTGGAGCGCGTGTCCCGGCCAGGGATCCATTCCGGGCCGCGCGGCAAAGCCGATAGTTCGCAACGGACCGACGGTCAAGGAATCGGCCGGAGACGGACCGGGCTACGACGCGCGCGATCGGTCTGCGGATACGGGGAGGAGCCGCGGTGCTGATGCGGGGGTCATCGCTGCTCGGCCAGCCACGAAAGCGCGTTCGTCTCGGGCCAGGCCAACACCTCGGCAACCCGGGCAATCATGAGTGTCGCCGTCACCTCGTCAGGTTTATCGCGCTCGGCCCATGTCCAGAGCACGCGGAAGACAGCGGTCAGGTCGAGCGACGGCCACGGCGAAGCGACCAACTCGACACCGTCAACCACCGCCCGCCGCTCCTCCGGCCAGACGCCGAAGACAAAGTCTGCGCCGGTGTACTCCTCCCATGGCTCGAAACCCGGCGGGAAGTCCGGCTGCTCCAACTCGCGTGGTCCGCGGTCAGCGCGGCAGAACGCCGCGAGTCCGATCAGGTGGTCGGCGAGCTCGTCGTCGTAAGAGGGCGGATTGGTCGTCTGCAAGCGAGCCAGAGCCGCGTACTCGCTGGCGTTGTAGAGGTGCTCGCAGCGATCACAGACCTTGTGGCTTGTCGACCAAACCTTGCCCTTGCCGAACATCGTCCGGAACCTGCACAGTGACGCGTTCAGGTCGTGCTGCCAGACCGTATCGGAGCTGTGGCAGAACGTGCAGGAGCCGTAGCCTCGGCGGCCCAGCGGTGACGGCCCGTCGGGCGGCGACACCTCGGGCCGAAAGTATGTTTGGCGCCCCTCGAACTCCGCCATGGCAAGTCTCCTCGTCGATGTCGGGTGACGCCCCACCGAAAGGTACCGCCGCAGCCCCGGTCTCTCGACGGAAGCTCCACCGGTCGAGTATCGGCGGAAGGAGCGTTCTGGGCCCAGGTCGCCTCCGCGGCAAGCTGATCCTGGTCGTCCCAGAAGCGCCCCCGTCACCGGGCGGCCGCCTGGGCAGGATCCGCGTGCGGGCAATGCATCGGTTGCCACCAGTGTTCCCGCCCTCTTGCCGAGCAGCACGAACTCGCTATCGACAAGATGGGCGACTGGTCCGACCACGAAGCGGTCGCCCGCTGAACTTCGTTCGTCGTGATGATGCGATGCGACGGCAGCGAAGGCGACTGCGTCTGGCGAAATGCCTGGCAGCGGGATCGGCTTGGAGGATGCTGGACGCCGTGAGTGAGGAGTCCGCGGCGTATCGCAGCCAGCTGATCATCTATGGTGATCAGCCCGTTGACCTGCCTGCGAAGATCAAGGAGAAGGCCATCTTCCGGCCGGGTCCGCCGCCTGCCGCTCTTGAGTGCCCAGGCGAGATCACTGACGCTACGGACACGGAACTGGCCACGCTTCGTGCGAAGGCGGTTCTGCCCGTAGTGGCGAGCTTGCTGAGCGAGGACGAGTTGGAGGACTTGCACCTTGCCTGGGGTGCGCCGCCGAACGAGCGGGATGTGTGGTTGCATCTGGTCGCCCGTGGGGAGGTTTTCGAGGACCTGCTGGATAGCCCCACCTACGAGGGCGGCGGTGAGCTGGACGCCGTAACCGTCGCCGCGCGCCTGGCAGACCGCATGCAGGACTGGGTGTGTGAGACGGCGTTTGCCTGGGGCCAGTTGCGCGCTGTCGATTACACCTTGCCGACGCCTTGACTGCCTGACGATCCCTGCGACAGACCAGCACCCCCGTCCGCAAGGCCTCGTCACCGGAGGACTGCCTCGCGTCGGCCCGGATGGGATCCTGGCGCGGGACGCACCGTTTGAGTTGCCGCGGTCGCGATAGATAGTCGCGGGTCGGCGAAGCCAGATACCTTTCGTGCATGAACACTCTCGCCGGCTCACTCTGTAGGCACCTCGCGCAGACACGTGACTAGTGAGCACGTAGCGCCCTGGCGCAGTCGAATCATCTGGGCCGGCGTCGGCGTGGCGGCAGGGTTCGCCGCCGGGCTCATCGCTGGTCTAGCAGCCGGCGACCATCTGTCCGCGCCGCTGCTCGGCGCCATCGCGGGTGCTGCTGCTCCGGAACATCCACAATGGCCGACTGGAGCGTGCGCAGCGTGTTGCCGCTGAGGACCGCGCCCGACAGGATCAAGCCGATCGAGATAAGCGGGATCGGCGGGCGGCCGAGAAGATCGTCATCGACGAGGCCGCGTTGGTCACTGTTGAGCTGTTTGGCGGTGGAGGCTACGGCGATAACGGCACCGGACCGATCAACGGCACAAGCATCAGCTTGCGTTTGATCAACGGCACGACGAAGCCGGTCACCAACCTCGGTCTGACCTTCGAGCCACACATTCGCTTCAAGGACCGGCGAGCTTTGCCTGGATCGTTGTCGGCCGGGGAACATAAGGACTTGACGCTGGAAACGCACGACTACGTCCTGCCGCGCGACGAGGCGTCGGGTGCACGGCTGCCCAGATACCGATGCAGGCATGCGTATTCGCTCGGTTCGCGTTCTTGGAGCCGGGTCGAAGACGAACCGCAAACGGAAGTCCACGCGGACGAGGCAGCTCGCCGAGCGCCGTCGGGCACGGCTCGTAGCATCTGCGACAGCCAGGCCGGTCGAGACTGCCCGACCCGGTTATGCCGCCTCGGTACGGCTGAGACCTCGAACTGATTGCCCCCCCAAAACTCATCGTGGCGCGCCCACCGACGTCATGATCGGGGCCAACGGGAGCCCGCCCAGTCAGGGATCCCGACCGGGCCGAAGCGAGCACGGCCCGCGGCAGATCTGATTGCTTCTGCGATCGTGGTCGCAGAAACTGACGATGACTACGGCGCTCAGAAGCGATCAACTTCCCGTAATAAGATCCGTCAAGAAGCGAACACGGCGATCAACACTGCAAGCACCCGTTACGGCCACCTTCGCAGCAGGCCGTGCCTTCCCCGCTCCCGCTCACCCTCCGGCGTCAGCGCTCTACCCTTCGAGCAGAAGCTCGGTTATCCAATCCAGCCAAGCGTTCTAATGTTCCCGTACACCGGGCGCGTGATGTTGAAATACCTGACCACGCAGGTCTGTCCAGGAAGTCCCCACTTGATTGTGGTGACCGAGCCGCTCGTGCCAACCCGATACTCGTCGAACCAGCCCTGGTAACCGGCGTTCCAATGCACCCATCCCGACTCGCCAGCGTCGTTGCTCCACCAACCCCACGTGCCAGACGAGCCGGTGCACTGGCTGGCGTTGAACCAGACCTGAATGTGCGGGTCCCACGGGTATGCGCTCGCCTGCGGTGCAGCGGCAACTGCACCAACGCCGAGACACATCAGCACCGCTGCGATGACTACACGAACTCTTACAAGAACAGCCATGGTTGCTCCCCGAACGGGTCCAGCCGTGCACTGAACTGTGAACGTAGCCTTTAGGTCACCACGAAGCCAGGGCCCTAGGGCTTGTGTTTCCATCCAACTACGAAGAGCCGACTGGCGGCTGCTTTCACACTGCCGAACCCGGCCGCGCGCTCATCGGCAATTCCGGTCGCTGGCGGGAATGGATCGCCCGCCGGCCCTCCCGGTAGAGGACCCGCCTGCGGGCGCGCGTCGGCCGCTAAGAGCCAGCAGCGACCAAGATCGCGTCATCCCGCAAGCGGATCGTCCTATGAGACTCGGTCTCATTCCTCGGTAGGCCGGAGGATTCCGTCAGGCAGCTGCAACCGCTGGACCTGCTGTCCGGTTGCGGCGGCGATGAGGTCGAAGTCCTTGTCGACGTGCAGGACTGTCAGGCCGGTCAAC
>NZ_CAXTHK010000057.1:0-12993 GCF_964244045.1 uncultured Jatrophihabitans sp.
AGCAACAACGCAGAACTACACGCGAACGAGTTACACCACCCCGCGGGGCACAACCCGCGCCGGGCTGGTCCACCGTGCCGGAAATGCTTGCATAAGGACTGGATTCCGGCTTGACGTCGGTTTTGCCTAGAGGGACTGTTACCCATCGGATCGTGTCACCTCAACTGGTCCGGGCGTCACCTCATGCTGGAGGGCGAGTGACAAGATCGTCATCGGGGCGTCGGTACGTCGCCATGGCCCTGGCGCTGCTGGTCAGCGCGGGGCTGGGTTCATGCGGTAGCAGCGGCGTGCAGACGCAGAGCCCTGCGCCACCTAAAGCAAGCGACTCGCCGACATCATTAACTCCGACGTCAAGCGCGACATCGAGCACAACGGACGCCCCGACGCGGACGACCGGCTTCGGCAACCTCCAGCCAGCCATTGATGTCTACGTGAGCCTGACCGCGGCCTACAACAAGGCCCTCCAAGATCCGGCGGACGCTTCACCCTCGACCTTCAGCCGTTTCGTTGCCGGTCAAGCAAGGATTGCGTTCGAGCAATCCCTCGCGCAGGAGAAGGCAGAGGGCAAGGCATTCCGGGGCACGCCTCCTGTGAACCGGCTGGTCGTCAAATCGAGTGACCTGACGGCGTCGGTCCCCTCTGCGACACTCGAAAACTGCGTGCTGGCCTCCAGGACGAATCCGTGGATTGAGTACATCGTTGCAACCGGCAAGGCGGCGCCCACAGGGGCTCCGCCCAAGGTGCCACCGCCTTACCCCGCGACAATCAAGCTCTTCAAGCCGAACGCTGCTGGCTGGGTTGTCACCTCGTACGCACTCGACGGCACAAAGACGTGCACGCGGTAAGGCGGCCTTCGAAGTGGGCCGCGATCTTCACAGCCGGCTTGATAGCTGTCTCGTGCGGCGTCGTGCTGACCGTCGCTGCGTCATCTGCCTACGCTTGCGACGTTCTCACTGATCCGAACTGCGTCGGCGTGGGCGCCGGTGGGGGAGGCGGCGGGGGAGGCGGCGGCGGCACCCAGCCTCCGGGGGCTGGCGGTGGAGGACACACCGGCGGAAGCGGAACTGGAAAGCCGGATCCGTGCGCCAAGTACCCGGCTGGTTATTACGAGGACTGCAAAGGGTCCACAGGCGCGCAGTGCCTGAGCTTGTACGACCAGTACTACGGGTCGATGCCGTTGGCGGCGTTCAACGACTTCGTTACCAAGAATGATTGCCCTGCCGTAGCTGCTGGGGCCAACCCCCCGCCGACGCCCGCGGAGTTGGCGCAGCAGGCCGCTGCGACCTTCCGACTGCCTGATCCTTCTGGCCATCGGTCTCCGTCCGAGGACAAGAGCATCGGTGGCTACCCGTTCACCTACATCAATCTGTGGACGTACTACTGGACCGATCCAGGCATATGGAAGTCGCTGACGGCGACCGCGTCGGCCGGGGGCAACTACGCGACGGTCACCGCAACGCCGGTGTCGTTGACGTTTGATCCGGGTGACGGGTCGAGCTCGGGTTCGTGTGCCGGGCCTGGTCGTGCATGGCAGGAGTCGGACGGCAACAGCGCGCCGTCGGATGGGGCGTGCGGCTTCCAGTACTCGCACATCACAGGGCCGGGTTACGACCACCCGGTGACGTCGACGCAGACGATCACCTGGCGGCTGACGTGGACCGGGTCTGACAACACCAACGGCACGTTGACCCAGAAGACGACTTCGACGAACGGGTCGCTGAATGTGCTGCAAATCCAGACGGTGAATCGCTAGCAGGGAGTGGGCGTCATGACGTCGATAACGACGGACGCGAAGGCGTCCCGAATCGGGCACAAGCAGCCGGCCTCGATCACCCGGGCCGGGACTCCGTTGCCGGTGCGTGAGAAGCGCCCTGCCTACATTGCGTTGGGTGTGGTGCTGATCGTCGGCTTGGCCGCGGTCGGTGCGTATCTCTACACACAGGCCGGCAAGAAGACGCCCGTGGTCGAGGTCGTCAACCACATCGCGGCCGGGCACAAGATCGGCCGGTCGGATCTGACCACGGTTGACGTCGCCGGCGGGGTAACAGCGATCGGTGGGGCCAGCTTGGAGTCTCTGGTCGGTCAGTCAGCCGCGGTCGATTTGCTGCCGCACACTCTTTTGCAGCGGGTGATGGTGACTGACGCGCCGACGTTGAGCAGCACTCAGGCGCAGGTTGGTGTCGAGGTAAAGCCGGGTCAGATCCCGGCTGGCGGCCTGAGCGTCGGTGACACCGTGGAGGTCCTGCAGCTGCCGGACAAGAACGCGGCAGCGGCGGCCGCGTCGCAGACCGCCCCGTCGGCGACGGTGCTGGTCGACAACGCCACGGTGTATGACTCGGCGTCGGACCCGTCGCAGTCCGGCGGAACGCTGCTGACCCTGGTCGTGCCGCGGAGCGACGTCGCGGCGATCGCCACGGCGAGCAACGCGTCGCTGGTCGCGTTGGTGCGGGTGGGCAAGTGATTGTCACCGTCTGCGCGGACAAGGGCTCTCCGGGTGTGTCGTGGACGGCGACTGCGCTGACGATGGTGTGGCCGGGGGAGCGGGTGCTGCTCGAGGCCGATCCATCCGGCGGGGACGCCGCGCTTCGGTTGCGTACTCCGGAGGGGCAGCTGCTGCCCCGTCAGCCCACCCTGCGCGGGTTGAGCGTGGATGCCCGCTCTGGTGCGCTGCCCTCCTTCGATGCCTACACGCACCAGACCAGCCTCGGGGCGCCGGTGATTCCCTCGACCGACATGCGGACCGAGGACTTCGCGTTAATCGCTCGCCAGTGGCC
The DNA here is from genome assembly GCF_964244045.1 of uncultured Jatrophihabitans sp. Lineage (NCBI taxonomy): Bacteria > Bacillati > Actinomycetota > Actinomycetes > Jatrophihabitantales > Jatrophihabitantaceae > Jatrophihabitans > uncultured Jatrophihabitans sp. The sequence continues at coordinate 2,775 of NZ_CAXTHK010000057.1, forward strand.
GGCGGTCGCGGCTGCCGCGTATTCGTGGCGAGGCACGGTGATCGCCGACGTCGGTCGGCTGCAGGAGGAGACCGCATCAGGGCCGGTCGCCGCGGCGTCGACGGTCGTGTTGCTGATCGGCCGCTCGACCCCGGAGGGCTTGTTCCACCTGCGGGAGCGGTCCAAGGCGTTGGCCGCGCGCCTGGGCCAAGGCATGCACGGACGCTCGCCGCTGGCGGTCGCTGTGATCTGCCCGCCGCGGGAGCACAAGGCCCGCATCGCGGACTTGCGGGCGCACCTGACGGCGGACCCGGCGACGTCGGACATCCCGGTCGCTGGCTGGATCGCCGACGACCCTCGCGCGATCGCGTTGATGCGGGAAGCCCAGGTGACCAAGAAGCTCACGACTAGTGATCTGATCCGCTCGGCCAGCGGCATCGTTGAGGCGCTGCTGTCGTGGTGGCCGCAGCTTCGCGGGGCCGAGGTGCAGCCGGCCGGCGCTGTCCCGCGCGCGGTTCCGGCGCCGCCCGGACCGGTGCCCGCGCAGTGGGCGCCCCCTGCGGACCCGCCTAACCTTCCGCCCCCGCCACCGACGGGGCCGCCTTGGATGGGGGCGCCGCCGGTCAGCCCGTCGATGAACTCGGGAGGCTGGTCATGAGCGAGTTGCTGGACTACCGACTGGTCCGCGAGCTGCAGGGCAAGGTCGCGGATCTGCAGCTGGATGACCGTCGCAGCCTGCAGGCCCGCGGGTTGCCGGTGCGCAGCTCGGCCGATGAGCAGCAGCAGGCGCAGAGTTTCATCCGCACCGTGGTGTCACAGCACATGCAGGACCGGGTGGCGAGCGGTCAGGAACTGCCCTCGGACACCGCCTATGACACCCGGCTGCGGGCCGCGATCTACTCGGCAATCTACGGCGCCGGGGAGTTGCAGGAACTGCTTGACGACGAGCTTGTCGAGAACATCAACATCAACGGCTGCGACGAGACCTGGGTGACCTACGCCGGCGGGCAGAAGCAGCAGTGGCGCCCGGTCGCGGCCAGCAACGAGGACCTGATCAGCATCGTGCAGAACCTCGGCTCCTACGCCGGGATGAACGCACGCCCGTTCTCGCCGACCACGCCCGAGCTGGACGTGCGGCTACAGGACGGGTCCCGGCTGTCGGCGATCATGTCGGCCTCCGAGGCACCCTCGATCAGCATCCGCCGCAACCGGTACCCGCAGATGTTCCTGCGCCCGGACATCGCGCAGCAAGCGAGCAAGCCGCACACGGAGCGGCTGCCGGACCTGGTGAGCCTGGGAACGGTCACCGAGGAGGTCGCCGACTTCCTGTACGCGGCAGTCCGCAGCCGCTGCAACATCATTGTCGGTGGCGCCACCGACGCTGGCAAGACGACACTGCTCCGCGCGTTGATCAACTGCATCGACCCGCTGGAACGGCTGGTCATCATCGAGAAGGCGTTAGAGCTGGGGATCAAGCGGCACCACGAGTTGCACGCCGACGTCGTTGAGCTCGAGGAGGTCCTGCCGGACTCTGAGGGCCGGTTCGCCGGGCTGGACATCGCCACCCTGGTTCGCCGCTCGCGGCGCATGGATCCCTCCCGCGTCATCGTCGGTGAGGTACTGGGCCCGGAGGTTGTGGAGATGCTGTCCGCGATGGCGCAGGGCAACGACGGGTCGTTGTCGACGATCCACGCTCGCGACGCCCGCGAGGTGTTCAACCGCATCGCGACCTATGCCGTGCAGAACGCGATGCCGTCCTTTGAGGTTGCCCATTCGCTGATGGCCGGGGCGATCGACTTCGTGGTCTTCGTGGAGAAGAACCCGAAGATGGGGATGCGCCGCACCGTCACCGAGATCATCGAGGTCGGCGGGATGATGGAGGGCCGCGTCGCGCAGTCGAACATCTTCGTCCCGTCGCCGGAGGACGGCCGTGCCGTGCGGCAGCACGAGGTCCCGATCGTGCGGATGGAGCGCCTGGCCCGCGCGAGCCAGTTCAGCGACGGTCTGCCGGCATGGTCGACGTCGCCGGGCCAGGGTGCGTGGTGAGCGATGCCTGATCTGAGCGTGCTGCTCGCGGCAATCGTCGCCGGCGGGTTCGGCGCCGCGGTGCTGCTGCTGATCGTCGGCATCCGCGGAACCGTGGTCGACCCGACGCGGCCGCCGAGCCGTCTGGCCGAGCTGATCGCCCGGCCCCGTTCGCCGCTGTTCACCCTGCGCATCGTGGGCGGGGTGCTGCTGGCCATCGTGGTCGCGGCCGTGACCCGTTGGCCGGTCGCCGCTGTCGGTCTCGGCGGGTTGGTCGCGTTCTGGCCGGCGCTGATGGGCGGGTCACGTGACGAGCAGCTTCAGATCGTGCGCCTCGAGGCGGTCGTGACCTGGTGCGAGGCGCTACGTGACACCACCACCGGGCACGCCGGGCTGGAGCAGGCGATCCCCGCGACGGCCGAGAACGCCGCGCCGCCGATCCGACCCGCCCTGCTGCGGCTGACTGGTCAGCTGCGCAGCAAGGTGCCGCTGGAGCAGGGTTTGCAGGACCTAGCCGAGCAGCTCAACCACTCGGCCGATTTGATCATCGCCGCGCTGCAGATGAACGTCCGCACCCGGGGCGACGGCCTGGTCGGCGTGCTGACGAACCTGGCGCTGGCCGGCCGCGAGGAACTCGACCTGCGCCGCAAGATCACCGCCGGTCGCGCGGGGGACCGCCGGGCCGTGCAGCTGATGCTGCTGATCGTGCTCGCAGTCGCGACGTTCCTGGTGCTGTTCAGCGACGCCTACACCGCGCCTTACCGGACGGTGGCCGGTCAGATCGCGCTCGCAGTGGTGCTGGGACTGTTCGCGACGTCGTTCCTCTGGATCCGCAAGCTGGCGATGGCCAGGCCCGCTACCCCGTTCCTGCCGGTCGCCGGGCAGTCCATCGACCCGATGGAGGCACGCATCGTGGCCGCGTTGACGGGGACCGGTCAGCTCGCCGAGCCGACACCGACACCGACGTCGAGGTCACGCGTGCGGAAGGTGCGTGCCTCATGATCGGCATGGCCGTGGTCGGCGCCGCGATCGGCGCCGTGCTGCTGTTTCTGGTTCTGAAGGTCTTCCCTCCCAAGCGAAGCGCGATCGTGCAGTTGGGCCAGTACTACGCCCACTACCGGGGGCCTGAGGTCACCGTGGCGCCGACCCGCACCGCGGCCGACGCCCGCGGCCGGATCGGGGAGTGGGTGACCGTCGAGCTGGCCAAGCGCGGTATCCAGTACAACGGGCTTCGCCGAGATCTCGCGTTGACCGGGCAGAGCCTCGAGTCGTTGATGGGCCGCAAGGTTGTCGCCGCAGTCGCCGGCTTCCTTGGCGGCCTGATCGCGCTGTCGGCGCTGCGCTACGCCGGCGGCGTCGGGTTGCCGACCTTCGCGCCGCTGGCCATCGCGGTCATCGCCGCGGTGGCGCTGTTCGTGGCGCCCGACATCGACGCCCGCAAGGCCGCGGTCAAGCGGCGGCAGGAGTTCACCGAGCAACTCTCGGTCTATCTGGACTTGGTGTCGCTGAAGATGGCCGGGCACGCGGCCGCTGCCACCGCTCTACCGGAGGCGGCGCAGCGCGGCGGCGGTTGGCCAATGATGCTGATCCGCGACACGTTGTTCCGCGCCCGGCTGTCCGGTGAGGACGAGTGGACCGCGCTGGCCGACCTGGGACAGCGCATCGGCGTCGCCGACCTACGCGAGCTCGGCGCGCTGATCAAGCTCGTCTCTGACGACGGCGCCCAGGTCCGATCCACCTTGACCGCGCGGGCCGCCTCGATGCGACGGGCACGCCTGGCCGACGAGGAAGGCAACGCCGAGGAGCGCAATCAGTCGATGCGCCTAGCGCAGATGCTGATCGCGTTCGGGTTCATGTTGTTCGTCGGCTATCCCGCCTTCGTCAACATCAAGTTTTGACCGCACGATTCGCGGCACCATCTAACCGAAGGGGAACTGACATGACCGAGCTGCAGATGCTGTGGGCCTGGGTGAACGTCCGGATCGGCAAGATCCGGGAGGACAGCGGCGACGACGCGGGCTTTACCACGCTGGAGTGGGTCGCAATCGCCGGTGTCGTCATTGTGGCGGCGATCGTGGTGGCCACGATCCTGATGAATAAGGCAAAGGACGGCGCTAACAGCGTCAACGTCCAATAACGCGACGTGACCTCTGGGCGGTTGTTTCGAGCGCTGTCCGCGCGGTGGGCGCGGACGGTCCCAGATCGCGATGGCGGCTTCTCCACGTTGGAGGCCGTCGTCGTCATCCCGGTCGTGGTCATCATGACGATGATCTCGGTGCAGTACGTGATGGTCTGGCATGCCCGGAACGTCGCTGAAGCCGCAGCCCGTAACGGCCTGCGGGTCGCCCGTGGTTACCAGGCCACCGGCCCGCAGGGGTCGGCGAGCTGCACCCAGTACCTCGACACGGTCGCCAACAAGATGCTCGGCCAACGCAGCTGCACGGCCAACCGTGGCGGTCAGACGGTGGTCGTCACCGTCCACGCCAAGGTGATGTCGGTGATCCCGTTCGGGTCGTTCACCGTCGATGAGTCAGCGTCGGGCCCGGTTGAAGTGTTCAACGGAGGCGGGTGACATGCAATCGATCGCCAAGCGGTGGGGCCGGCCGCGTGAGGACGACCAGGGCGGGTTTGCCACGCTGGAACTGGTCATCATCACCCCGTTCCTGCTGGCTTTCGTGCTGTTGATCGTCGGGTTCGGCCGTGTGACCCACGGCCGGCAGCTCGTCGGGCAGGCCGCCGCGGCCGCAGCTCGAGCAGCGGCGCTGGACAACACCCCCGGGCAGGCGCAGTCCGACGCGCGGACCGAAGCGGCCGACACGCTGTCGCAGGCGGGGGTCAGCTGCCAGTCGATGCAGACCACGGTCGACACGTCGGCGTTCCACGCCGGCGGGCAGGTGACGGTGACGGTGACCTGCGTGGCCAGCTTGGCCGACCTGACCGTGGTCGGGTTCCCCGGCCACAAGACGCTGACCGCGACTTCAGTGTCGCCGCTGGAGCAATACCGCCAGTTCGGAAGTACTAACGGATGAACCGACTGATCCGGGAGCGTGCGAGCGGGCTGCGTGCCGCGGCGCTCCGCAGACTGCGGCAGGTCCGCGCCGAGGGTGAGCGCGGATTCGTGTCGCTTTACGTCGTGGCCATCACCGTCGGGCTGGTGGCGCTTGCCGGGTTGGTCATCGACGGCGGCAACGCGCTAGCCGCTCGGGAGAAAGCGGCCGACACCGCGCAACAGGCCGCCCGGGCCGGCGCCGACGCCCTGTCACCGGACTCCTTGCGCAACCCAGGCGCGCTGTCCGCGACACCGGCAGGAGCCACCCGGGCCGCCAACCAGGTCCTGTCGACCGGCGGTGTCACCGGGACCGTGTCCGTCGACGGCGACCAGGTGACCGTCACCGTCGTCGTGCACCAGGCCACGACGATCCTGTCGGCGGTCGGTGTCAACCAGATCACCGGAACCGCTACGGCCAGCGCCATCGCACTACGTGGGACCACCACAGGAGGTACCTGAGATGAGACGAGTCTGCAAGGCGGCTGAGGCGCTCGTCGTCCTGCTCGTGTTGGTCGTGGGGATCCCCGCGCTGCTCGCCGGGACGATCGGCAACCCGCTGGACGGGTGGTCTGACTTGAAGGTTGGCGACCTGACCAACGAGGTCGTCATCGACCTGCTCGCCGCCGTAGTGTGGATCGCGTGGGCGCAGTTCGCGCTTTCGGTGCTCGTCGAGGCCTTCGCCGCGATCCGGCACGTCCCGCACCCCACCCGCATCCCGCTGGTGCCGGGTTTCAGCCAGCACCTCGCGCACACCTTGATCGCCTCGGTGCTGTTGATCGGTACCGCCACGATCACCCTCGCCACACCGGTCCACGCCTTCGCATCGACCCCAAGCCCCGGCCTGGCCGCGGTGTCGGCGAGTCACGCCGCCACGGTGAACGTCCGCGCGCCGCACACCGCAACACCTGCCGCGACGCTCACCGCTGACCGGCACGCCGCCCCCACCGCGCAGACTCATCAGCAGGCCTCGAGCACGACGACCTACGTGGTGCCCAGCAACGGCAAGGGTCCGGACACCTATTGGGACATCGCCGAAGCGCATCTCGGCGGCGGCGAACACTGGACGCAGGTGTGGGAACTAAACCGCGGTCGCACCCAGCCCGATGGTGCCGTCATGAACGACCCCGGCCTGCTCAAACCGGGCTGGACGGTGCTGCTGCCCGCCACCGTCACCAGCCCCGCCACCCCTGCCGCGAGCACGCACGTCGAGTCGGTCACGGTGCACGCCGACGACACCCTGTCCGGGATCGCGCAAGAACACGGCGTATCGGACTGGCACCAGGCCTGGGACGCCAGCAAGGGCATGGCCGAGCCCGGCGGCCAGACCTTCAACGACGCGAACCTGATCCGCCCCGGGTGGACCATCAACATTCCGACCGTGGCGACCCCGACCACCACTCCGACCACGACGCCACCGGTGACCCCGCCGAGGTCGACGACACCGCCGCCCGAGACAGTGCCGAGCACCCCGAGTACGCCAAGCACGGCCCCGTCGGCGCCGACCATCTCGACACCGAGCACCTCGACACCGAGCACTGTGCCAGCTACACCGACACCCGGCACCACGTTGCCGGCCAGCCCGGCGATAACCGCAGCGCCGTCGACGGCGACACCTGTCCAGCACGAGCCGGCCGCCCGCCCGGCGGCCGCCGCGTCGTCACGCTCCTCGGATCTGCCGACGGTCGCGTTCGCCGGCGGGGGCGTGCTGCTGGCAGGGGTGTCGCTGGCGGCGATGATCCGCTACCGGCGTCGGCAGTTCCGGTGGCGCGGCGCGGGACGCACTATCGGCGCGACACCGCCGTCTCTGGTCAACGTCGAGCGGCAGCTGCTCGCCGTGGGTAGCACCGGCATCGCCGACGTGACCTGGTTGAACGAGGCGTTGCGCAGCCTGGTCCACGCCTTGGCCGGGCAGGACGACGCGCGGCTGCCCGACGTCGTCGCCGCCCGGATGACCCGCGAGGTCCTTGAGCTGGTGCTGACCAGCGCGCAGCCCGACCCGCCGGCACCGTGGGTCGCCGACGAGACCGCGACCCGGTGGGCGATCAGCCGCGAGGACACGCTGCCCTACGACCCAGCCGACCGGCAGTACCACTTCGCCCCGTTCCCCACCTTGGCCAGCGTCGGCTACACCGCCAAGGGCGAGCACTGGCTGCTGGACCTGGAACGGGTCGCGGCGATGTCGCTGTCAGGCCATCCCGAACGGTGCCTGAACCTGGCCCGTTTCCTGGCCGCTGAGCTCGCGCACAACGCATGGTCGGAGATGCTGCAGGTGACCCTCGTCGGGTTCGGCCGGGAGATGGCTGAGATCAACCCCGACCGGCTGACCTACACCGAGGACTTCACCAAGGCGATCGCCTCGCTGCACCACCAGTTGGACTCCGTCCACGATGTCATCGAGAACGCCGACGTCGACCTGCTCACCGGCCGGTTGCACGACGTGATGGGCGACGCGTGGGCGCCGCACGTGCTGCTGATCGCCCCGCACCTGGCCGAGGACACCGTCGGGCTGGACGAGCTGCTCACGGCGATGCGCGAGCAGCGTTCCCGCACCGCCGTCGCGTTGGTGCTCGCTGATGATCCTGACCACGCCGACGGCACCCGCTGGCAGCTGACGATCGACGAGCACGGCACGCTGCGGATCCCCGCGTTGGACGTCGAGCTGATCGCACAGCAGATCCCGGCTGAGGAGGCCGCGGACCTGGCGCAGCTGCTGGCGCTGGCCGCCACCACCCAGGACCGGCCGGTGCCCCCGGCTCGCGGGGATAAGCCGTGGGACGCCTACGCCGACGCCGCCGGCGCGCTCCGGCGCGACGTCGTCGACCTCGGCAAGACGATCGACCCGGTGCCCGCGCAGGAGCGACGGGCGCCGTTGGGGACCGTCGTGGCCGGGGGAGCGGCCGACATCCCGGCACTGCACCTGGCCGACTCGTCGCCGTGGATGACCAACTCGGTGCTGCCACTGCCCAAGCGCACCTACCTCGAGCACACCGCGGCGACCGAGGACGACGTCGACGCACTCGGCCCGCAGGTGACCGACGAGATCCGGCGGCGCATCGAGACCGCCGACCCTGGTCTGGACGACGATATGGCCGCGTGGCGGGACCCGAACTGCACCCGACCGAAGGTGCAGCTGCTCGGCCCGGTCTCGGTCGCCGCGCAGGGCCCACTGCCGGTGCAGAGCCCGCGGTTGTCGTGGAACACCGAGGTCGTGGCCTATCTCGCGACCCGCCCGACCGGTGTGTCAGCTGAGCGGTTCGGCACCGACCTGTGGCCCGGTGAGCCGGACATCGCCGGCAAGACGAAGGTCCGTCAGGCCGTGATGATCGTGCGTAAATGGCTCGGTGAGAGCCCCGACGGCAAGGAGTACCTGCCGAAGGGGACAACCACCTCCGCGAACGGTGGGGTGGCGCGCTACGAGATCGTCGACGCCCTGGTCGACGCCGAGCTGTTCCGCCGGCTGCGGCTTCGCGGGCTGGCGCGTGGCGCCGACGGCATCAAGGACCTGTGGGCTGCGCTGAACCTGGTGGTCGGGATCCCACTCGACGAGCGGCGCCGCGGTGGTTACGGATGGCTCGCTGACACCCCGCTGGATCACGAGTACACCGGCATGATCGTGGACACCGCGCACACCGTGGCCACGCATCACTTGGGAGCGAAAGATCCGGCGCGGGCGGTCGATGCTGCGCAGATCGCATTGCGGGCCGGCAGTAGCGAGGACACTCCGCTGCTGGATCTGATGATGGCCAGCGACGCGCAGGGAAACCGCGCCGAGGGCGATGCCTACGTCAAGCGGATCTTGGCCAACCACGACGCCGAAGTCGAGGAAGATCTGCCGCCACACACCTTCCAGATCCTGAACCGCCGAGATCGACTGCAGGCCAGCTGAACCATTGGCGCTCGGAGTCACCGACTCAAGCACCGACAGAGGAGAGTGAGCAGCATGGGTAACTTGGGACGTCGTCGCCGCTGGATCGAGGTCTTGCCGTCCGAGCCCTCGCAGGCACCGGAACGGGCACCTCAAAAGGCGCCAGAGCAGCCGCCGCAGCGTGAGCCTCAGCGGACGCCAGAGCCTTCGCAGCCGTGAGGCGGGGCGTTCGCCGCGTCGCCGGTCGCGTCGTTTCTTGTGCCGCGGCCGCGTGCTTGGGCGCCTCATGACGACCGATGCTTCGGAGACCGAAGTCGTCGGGGTCGGAGACGCTCGGATGGTGCGCACGTTCCGGGTCGGCGCCGACGGCCGGCTGTTCCCGGTCAACACCGCGACGGCCTGGACGACGGGGTGGAACAACGCGACGTGCGGCCGTGGTCGGTCGCACACGCCGCCGGACCCGGACTGTCGGTGCGGCTTCTACGTTTACGCCGACCCGGCGTACGCGCTAGCTCAGGCGCCGGCTCGGCATGTGATGGCCGTCGTCGCCGTGCACGGCGCGATGGAGGCAGGTACCCGTGGTGCACGCGTCAACGAGGCCAAGGTCGAGGCGGTCTGGCTCGGGCCACGGATCAGCGACGACCTCGCCGCCGCAGTGCAGGCTCAATACCCGGCTGTGCTGGTCTACCGGGATCGGGCAGCGATGTTCGCCGACCTACCGTTGACCCGTTTGCCGGGATTCAAGTCCCCTCGCTTGGGCGAGGCGGCTCGGCGGTCGCTGCGGGTCTACCTGCTCGTTTTCCTCGCCGTCACTGCTGTGGTGGGGGCGCTGCCGATGCACACCACGACCGCTGCGCCGGCGCGGGTCGCGCTGTGGGTCGCGGTGCTGGCCGGGTCGGCCGCGCTGACCCTCGGCGGGGTGATTATTCGGTCCTCGATGGTCACCTTCGTTGGCATCACCGCTGTGGCATGGATGGTCACGGCCGAGTCGCTGAACAACGTCGGCGCCGCCGTCTACCGCTGCCTCGTGCTACTGGTCGCGGCGTGGGTCGGACTGATGTGGTGGCGTGCGGCCACCCCCGGGCGGGTCATCAGAGACGCCCGCATGGACTCTGCGGTGCGCCGCTGGCGCGCGCACCTGCTCGGCCCCCGCTGAGCGATCGGCCTATGAGACTCGGTCTCATTCCTCGGTAGACCGGAGGAATCCGTCAGGCAGCTGCAACCGCTGGACCTGCTGTCCGGTCGTGGCGGCGATGAGGTCGAAGTCCTTGTCGACGTGCAGGACTGTCAGGCCGGTCAAC
>NZ_CAXTHK010000058.1:0-11727 GCF_964244045.1 uncultured Jatrophihabitans sp.
AGGGCCTTCCCGCCGGCTGCGAAAGCATAAAGCGGGGGCCGGATGGTGCTCGGACTGTCCAATACGGGGATGAATTTCGACCGAGATCGTTCGCACTCACGGCCCCGGACGCTTTGCGGGTTGCTGACACGGCTGACAAGCGCGATGCATATGCGCTACAAGCTTCCTCCACCGACGGCCGCCGGGAAGTGGCCCTAACGGCGGGTTCGGGTCAAAGCCACCGTGACCAACGGGACCATGACGGCAAGCGCCATCTCGATGACGGCGGTCTGCCCGGCGTGATTCGACCCGCCGTCCGTGTGTGAGCGGCCAAGCTGGACCAGGGCCTCGAGCAGGAAGATTGCCCCCGCAAATGCTGCCGCGGCGAACCGGATGGCGGCCCGTCTGCTGCGCACGGCACCGCCGGCCCGCCCGAATAGCGGGCCGACGATGACCGCGAGGACTAGCCACAGCACGGCAACGCCGTCCCACAACGTAGCGGTGCTGTCGTGGCGGAAGATGACGCCTGCCAGGTAGTAGCTCTCGACGGCGATCGGCAACAGCACGAGTCCGGCTACGGCGCTGGCAGTGGCTGGCCGGACCGTTGCGCCCAGAATGAACGCTGCGAGCGCCCACACGGCGCCGGAGTTGGCCAGGTTGGCCCACGGATAGGGCAGCGTCGTTTGCGCGAGCAAATCCAAAGGCCCCAGCAGCAGTCCAGCGGCGATCGCCGTCATGAGTACCCGGGCGGTCGGGTATGACCAGCGTCCGGGCGGGTCGGCAGCGGCCTGAGGCGGGTGGGCCCGCATGGGCGTTTGATTCATGACTGCCACCATGGCACCGACGAGACCGCTTCGGATCCGCCGCAAGTACCGCGGGCGTCCTCCTGGGGTGCCGGCGCCGCGGCAGCCGCGCCCACTGACGTCGTGGCGCTGATGATCTGTGGTAGCTGTAGTTCTGTGTGCGGGCAAGAACCTTCTGATCGCCGCGGTCTGCGGTATCTCCGCGACGCTGCCCTTGCCCTGGCCTGGGTCGGGTTCGGGCTGTGGAACGCCGCCGCCCATTCATCGGTAAGCGTGGCGGTAGCGGTACTCGTGATCCTGACCTCCGCGGGCGTTGGTCTTTTTCGTCGCGCCCCGGCAGCGGCGCTGATGGTGCTCTGGGTAGCCGGGGCGATCCAAGTGCTGAGCATCAGCGATGTCCTCGGCGCGCAAGCCGGAGTGCTCGTGGTGGCCTATGGCACTGCGCGGTACGGTCGCCGGCTCACAGTCTGGCTCGCGGGCCTGTCCGTGCCCCTGGGTGCCGCGCTGACTGAGTATTACGTCTTCACCCACAGCACGGTGCTCCCATCGGCCATCGACGTCGCCGCTCCACTGCTCCGCCACACCGGCGTCGGCGTGACCAGCGCCTTCCTTCTCGGTACCGCGGGTCTCGGCATCCCCTGGACGCTCGGACTCGTGGGCCGGTTCAACGCCCGATACCGCCGATCGGCCGTAGAGCGAGAACGCGCCCAAGCTCGGGCATCAGAGGCCGAACTCAAAGAGCACCTGCAAACTGAGCAGGTCGAGCTCGCCCGAGACGTCCACGACCTGGTAGGCCACTCTCTCGCTGTGATCATCGCTCAGGCCGATGCGGCCCAGATCGAGGCGGGTGAGCAGGACAGCCTGGTCCGGGTGGCACTGGAGAACATTGCAGCGGTGGCCCGCAGTTCCTTGGGCGAGATACGGCAGGTACTGCAAGACACCCGTGAACGCACCACGAGCACCCCCGATCTGAACGCCCTCATCAACAGCTCACGAGTAGCGGGCCACGATGTCCACGAAAGCACCGTGGGCACGCCCATCGAACTCGCTCTGGAGACCCAAGCCATGCTGTATCGGGTCCTGCAGGAAATGCTCACTAATGCCATCAAGCACGGACAGCCGGGTAGTCGCATCGGACTCATCCACACCTGGGCGCCAACCTCTTACTCCCTGAGCGTCACAAACCACAGCAACCCCGCCGCGGACCAGCGGCGAACGACCAGGCCCGACGGAATGGGCGTCGATGGCATGCGCGCCCGCCTCGAGCAGGTCAACGGAACGCTGGTACTAACCCAACCCGACGGAACGGACTCTGATGCATTCACCGCAACAGCCCGTGTTCCGCTAGCCGAAAACCAGGCTCGCCCGTGACGACACCGATCCGCATCCTGATTGCCGACGACCAAGCCCTGTTCCGCTCAGGCCTGGCCGCGACCCTGTCTGCACAATCCGATCTCGACGTCGTCGCGCAAGCGGCGAACGGGCAGGAAGCGGTCACGCAGGTGGCAGAACTCGAACCAGATGTGGTGTTGATGGACATCAGAATGCCGGTCATGGACGGCGTCGAGGCCACCCGCCAGATTTTCGCTCCCAGCAGCGTCGCCAGGCGACACCGACCCACCCGCGTCATCGTGTTGACCACGTTCAACCTCGATGACCAGGCCGCCACCGCCATACGGCTCGGCGCCAGCGGCTTCCTCCTCAAAGACACCACCCCCGACTTTCTCGCCGCATGCATCCGCACCGTTCATGCCGGCAACGCCGTGATCGCCCCGAGCGAACTCACCACCTTGCTCGACCGACGACACATACACGCGGCACCGACTTCCCAGTACTTGACCCTGACCGAGAAAGAGCACCAAATCCTCTACCAGGTCGCAAGAGGACTGAGTAACAGCGAAATCAGTCAACAAACCTTCCTGAGCGAGTCAACAATCAAGACCCACGTCGGCAACATCCTGCGCAAACTCGCGCTACGCGACCGGGTCCAAATCGTCGTCTACGCCTACGAACACGACCTGACCCGACCCGACCCGACCCGACCCGACCTGACCTGACCTGACCTTCCGAACGCAGCACTCCCCCCAGCGCCAACATCAACGAGGTCGTGTCGCACCTGCCGTCCGCTCTGGACCGTCGGGCGGATGACGACCTCATCGACCTCGACGTCGCAGGCTTCTTCGACGCGAAGACGATGGCCCGAGCGATCGACCGCGGCGGTAGCGCGAAGGTGTCCCGGGCGGTCATGAGGTGGGCTCTCACGTCCGGGTTCGAGATAGTTTGCGCAGTCCCTCCGAGATGGCTGCGACGGCCTGCTTCGTTCCGGAGTAGACCGCCTGGTTGGGGCTCGTGAGTAGACGGCGGTCGAAGCCAGATTGACGAAGTGTCCGGCGCCCTGTTCGCGGAACAGGCCAACCGGCAGCGGCATAACGAACCTTCACGATTTCGGGGGAATCTCACTGGTCGGCCTGGGGCTCAACCTCGCTGCGTCGCGGACGACCCTCAGCTAACGGGTGGTCAGGTCGGCAAGCGGGCGGTGACTTTTCGGGCGCAGCGCATCGCGGCCCTGGTCGTTGTTCAGGTAGGTCGGGGTCCGGACGGTCTGTAGGTCGAAGGGACGTCAGCCACGACGGCGATCAGAGCCGAACCAGCCCGCCGTCAACGGCGATTGTCTGTCCGGTGATGAAGGCGGCGTCATCGGAAGCCAGGAAGGCGATGGTCCCGATCGTGCTCGAACTCCTGTGATGTCCTATCTGAGAGAGGTGGAGCTGCCGCTGCTCAGGTATGGGTTGCCTGGGTAGCGAGGTTCTCGGCGGCCGCGGCGGCCAGCTGGACCCCGGCCACCATGTAGCGCCGCCACAGCGGGGCCAAGGCCAGGTGGACCAGGGCGTAGCGGTGCCGCAGCGGCTTGAACTCATAGCACCAGCGGATCAGCGTGCCTTCGCCGTCGGGCGTGAACGTCCACTCCCCGCGGATGCCTTCGATGAGGCGCCGCAGCACTCCGGTGAACGCGGCCAGCTCATAGGCGAAGCTGTGCCCCGGCGTGTATTCGGTGAGGGTCTCCGTCGCGGTGGAGCCATCGGACAGATCCGGATTGCGCGACGCGCCGATCCGATCCCACGGCCCGGTCTGATTGTTCGCGCCCCGCACACCGGGAAACGGCCCCCAGCCGGTGAACACCAGCGACAGATCAATCGGCACGATGATGTCAGACGCCCGGCCCGGGCTGAGGGTTGTCCGCGTCTGCACGGTCACCGGCACCGTCCGGTCATCGGCGCCCACCAGCGGGCGCCACACTTGGTCTCTCTTCGGGAGTGTCATGCCTTCACCCTCGCCCGCCGCGGCAGGGCTATCCAGGGAACAGCAGTAACACCCACCCACCGTGCAGCGCTGCATGATGGACTTATGACGCCGAGCACCCAACTCGCGACCGCGCTGCGGAACTGGCGCGACCGCACCAGCCCAGCAGAGGTAGGCCTGCCCATCGGCGCCCGGCGCCGCGCGCCGGGACTGCGCCGGGAAGACCTCGCCCGCGCTGGCCTGCGTGTCGGTCAACTATCTGGTCCGACTCGAGCAAGGGCGAGCCACCAACCCCTCCTCCCAAGTGCTAACCGCCCTGGCCCGGGCCCTACGACTGAGCGAGGGCGAGCGCGACCTGCTCTACGTCCTCGCCGGCGCGGCTCCGCCCGCGGCCGGCACCGTGCCCCGTCACGTCGGACCTGGGATACAGCGCATCATCGACCGGCTGGCCGATACCCGGTCAGCGTGTACACAGCCAGCTGGGATCTGCTTCTCGCGAATCCCCTCTGGCAGGCCCTCTTCGGCGAATGGGAACAATGGACCGGACGACCAGCCAACTTAACCTGGCGCCTCTTCCACGACGACCTATCCGCGGTGCTCGGCAGCGATCTCGAGAACGACCACTTCGCACGGAGCATGGTCTCCGACCTACACGGCGCCGCCGGCCGGTACCCCGACGATCGTGGATTGGCCAGCATGATCACTGACCTCCGAGCGACTAGCGACCGGTTCACCCAACTCTGGGCCCGCTACACCGTGGCCCCGCAGGCCTCGGAGCGCAAGACCATCCGGTCGCCGACCGTGGGCCCCGTCACCGTCGACTGCGACATCCTCACCGCAGCGGGCTCCGATCTGCGCATCGTCGTCTACACCGCACGCCCTGGCAGCCCTGACGCCGACAAGCTCGAACTGCTCCGCGTCACCGGCATCCAGACCCTCGCACCGTGACGTCGTCGAGCAACTCGGCGGTGCGGCGTCCCGACAGTCATGTGTCGCGCACCAACCAGCGTGAGTGACCTTTTCAAAGTACAGGCAGTCCTACATCGCGGGTGATGATTCGAAGGTCGGAAGGTCAGCACCTGGATCGTCGCCGGCGTCATCGCTGGCGTTCGGGGTGGGTGTGCCAGCGGGGCGCTCCAGCGTCGCGAGTGTGATGGTCGCGGCAACTCCGAGTAAGGCGATGACGACGGCTGTTGGCAACGCTCCGTTCGAGGCGTGGATACCCACCAACGGTGCAGCCAGGCCACCGAACAGATACTGGCTGAAGCCGAGCAGTGCAGCAGCAGCGCCGGCGTTGGCGCCGTGGTGTTCCAGGCTCAACGCAGCCGCGTTCGGCAGCACCAGGCCCACGCTGGTAACCACGACGAAGAACCCGGCGAGTAGCGGCCACAGTCCGGCTCCGGCTGTGACGAATACGAACAGGGCGACACCGCCTACGGCCGAGCCGATTGCGCCGACACTCAGCAAGAGTCGTGCCTCAACGTGGCGTACGAGTCTGCCGCTGGCCTGAGCCGCAGCAACCAGTCCGAGCGCGTTGACCGCGAACACGATGCTGTACTGGCGCGGCGACAGACCGTGCAGGTCCTCGAGAACGAAGGGGGACCCGGAGATGTAGGCGAACATGGCCGAGAACACGAACGCGTTGGTGAGCGCGTAACCCACGAGACTTCGATCTTTCAGCAGGCGGACGTACACTTCTCCGGTCGCTCGCAGTCCGCCGCTCTGCCGTGACTGGCGAGGCAGACTCTCCGGCAGCCAGCCGACGCAGGCGATGAGCACCGCGCCGCTCAGGGCCGCCAACGCGACGAAGATCGCGCGCCACCCGGAGAGGCTCAGGATCTGCGCGCCTACGAGGGGGGCCAGGATCGGTGCGAGGCCGGTGACGAGCAGCAACAGCGAGAAGTAGCGGGCCGCCGCGTTCCCGGTGTAGCGGTCACGAACGCAGGCGTAGGCGATGACGAGAGCGAACGCGCCGCCAACGCCTTGCACGCCGCGGAACAGAATGAGCAGCCAAATGTTCGGCGCGAGAGCACACGCAAACCCCGCGACCGCGTACACGGCAACTCCGATAAGCAATGGCCGGCGTCGTCCCAGCGCGTCGCTCATCGGTCCTGCCAGCAGCTGACCGACGGCCAAACCGATCAAACAGGTCGTCACCGTCAGCTGAGCCATGGACGCCGAGCTGCTCAGGTCGTCGGCCAAGCGAGGCAGACCGGGCACATAGGCGTCGGTCGATAGCGGCCCGAGCGCAACCAGCGCTCCGAGAATAAGGAGCACAGATATGCCGCGCGCGTGGGATCCGTCCGTTTCGGCTTCGGCGGTTGGTTGGGTCATCGTTCCGACTTCTTTCAGTCAAGCGGGGTGGGGGGCGGTGTGGCGTCACACGGAGCTATGAGGACGTCCGCGTTGCCCGAAGAACGTCCGCCAGCGCGGTCGGCTGGCGCCCGGTCAGATCGGCGACCGCGGTGCTGACATTGCCGAGGTAGCCGTCACGGATCGACGCACCGAAGGACGCGATCAGCGCCGCGACCTGCTCGGATAACCCGGCCTTGCGAAGGCCTGCGGTGAACGCCTCATCGTCGACGCTGACGAACTCGACGTGACGTCCGCCGAACTCCCGCGCGGCAGCGGCCAGATCCGCGCCACTCAATGCCTCAGGTCCGGTGACGTCGTAGATGACGCCCTCGTGACCGTCCTGGGTCAGCACCGCCGCAGCGGCCGCCGCGCAGTCCTCACGGGTTACGTAGGCAGTGGCACCAAATCCGCTGTTGGTCACAAGCTGGCCCGCAGCGATGGCGTGCTCGATTCCGGGTATCTGCATATGGGCGTAGAGGTTGTTGCGCAACACCGTCCAGTGCACGTTGCTGTCGCGCAGCGCCTGCTCCGTGCCGGCGTGATCGGCGACCACCTGGGCGGGATTCTCCGAGACCGGTTCCGGCACCGAGGTGTACGCGATGTGCTGGACACCCGCATTTGCCGCCGCCGCGATCGCGGCCCGCTGCGCGTCCAATCGGGAACCGACAGCGTCCGTGGAGATCAGCAACAACCGATCGACCCGGACGAAAGCGCCTCCGAGAGTGTTCGGGTCAGTGAAGTCGACTCGTCTCACCTCAGCGCCACGGGCTGCGAGGTCGGCCAGCAGCTCGGGGTGCCTGGTGGTGAGAACGACCTCGCGCGGGTCGACCACCTGCATCACCAACTCGGCGGTGGCGCGTCCGAGGGGGCCGGAAGCGCCGGTGATAGCGATCGTCATCTCTGGTTCTCCAATTGCACTTGTCACGATTGCGAATAAGCTGACTGTAGCTGTGACGGCTACAGTATGACAACATGGAGTCATGGCGACATCGAGGAACACGCAGTTTGCCGTCGCTGTGCACGTGCTCACCTACCTGGCGGGCGAAGGCCAAGGCCGGACAGCGAGTTCCGACGAACTCTCGCAGAGCACCAACGTCAACCCGGTCTATGTGCGCCGAGTGCTGGGCCCGCTGCGCGAGGCCGGGCTGGTACGGTCTCGGGCCGGAAAGCACGGCGGCTGGGAGTTAGCCGCAGACGCCGGGGACATCACGCTCGCCCAGGTCTGGCGCCTGCTGCAGGGCACCGACCCCCTACTCGGCCTGCACGGACCCAATCCCTCGTGTGAGGTCGGCCGTAGCGTCCAACACTCGTTGGCCGCGCTCGACGACGCGGTCACGCGCGCGGTCGCAGACGAACTCGAACGGTTCACGGTTCACGACATCCTGCTTCATAGCCTGCCAAAAGGCTGAAACGTGAAGCGGCAACGGCTCGTCGACCGTCTGCTGCACGGGTCGCTGATTTGGCGCTTGTTGGCGTGTCCTCAGCGATTCGGCAGTGTGTTGAGCGACTGTGATCGCCGGTACACCAGTTCGGCATATGTACCGTCCCGCTCGGCCCAGCGGTGCATGAGGACAGCCCTGACGAGGATTTCGTGGGCGGTCGGCTCCCAATTCGGCGACCTCGACGCCCGTCCCCGCCAGCTGTGCCCTGAGTGATTCGGTGTAGGCGTGCACGCCCGCTTTCGATGCGCCGTAGGTAGGCATGAGTGGGAACGGCAGGAAGCCGATTCCCGAGCTCACCGTGAGGATGGTTCCCGGCCCACGGGCCATGAGGTGCGGAATGAAGGCGTGGACGACGCGGATGGTGCCGAGCAGATTCGTGGCGATCGTCTTCTCACTCGCGGCGATGTGCGCCGGGCCGCGCGGGTCTTCGATGAGCATGACACCAGACACCGTCACGATGTCGTCGAGGTCGGGGTACGCATCGAGCACTTCATCGCGCGCACGATTGAGTCCAGACCTGTGACGTCAATCCGGACGGTTTCGAGTCCGTCCTGCGGCTCAGGGTTCCGGCCGCCGACAATGACCGTGCTGCCGGCAGCAACGAATTGGCGAGCGAGTCCTAGCCCGATTCCTGACGCGCTTGCACGCGACCCGAGCACGTGCCCGCCTGGCTGCACCACCTCCTCGCTGCGGTTGAGGTGCCGGCGTTCATCGAGGCCGAGCGTTCGACGTGCTCGCATCCAACCCACTCGCGGTTGCTCTCTCTCCTCGGTTGCGACCGGGCGAAAACCGGTTACGTTCCCTGCTCCTCGACCCTGAGGAACGTGAGTTCTACGCTGATTGGGAGTAGGCAACATCAGAATTCATCGGAGCGTTCCGCATGTCCGCTGACGAGAGCACCGATGATGCGCGCATCGTCGAGCTCGTCGGCGAGTTAGCTTTGGCCAGCCCACGGTCCCGTGCGCTCTGGGCCCGTCACGACGTCCGCCCACTCGCGGGCGGCACGACCAGCGTGAACCATCCCGTCGTCGGAAAACGCAGCTCCACCGCGACAAACTCCCAACGGTGACCTGACCCTCGTCCTGTACACCGCGACAGAGGAAGCCACTGCGACACGGAGTCCAGTACCTGTCCGTCGCCGTCAGCGAGCATCTTGACGTCGCCGAATCAAGCCCTCGACCGGGCCATCGGGTCGTCCTATGACGAGTTGGCCGAGCCCGTGATCGACCTCTACAAGACCGAGTTGATCAGGTCGCGGAGGCCATAAAAGGGATGTTGGGGTATCACTTTCAATGAAGCGCCTCTGTCCTCATTTGTTATTGCATGCACATATTGCTATGTGTTAGTTTTCACAGCTGTGTCCGATGAACAGTACGAGGCAGCCGGCGAGCTGCTGAAAGTGCTGTCGGCGCCCATCCGGTTGGCAATCATCACGACGCTGGCCGCGGGCCCGGCGACGGTCAACGCCCTGACCGTCGCCGTCGGACACTCGCAACCTCTGGTGTCCCAGCACCTGCGCATCCTGCGCGCCGGTCGGCTGGTGCATGCCACGACCGAAGGCCGCGAACGGGTCTACGAGCTCGTCGACGAACACGTCGCCCGCATCGTCGCCGACGCCATTCGGCACACCGCCGAACGCACGGCGGCACACCCACACGACCGAATCCGAGACCCAACGACAGGAACCAACACATGACTACCGCCACCCACACCGAGCACACCGGCCGCGGTCACGTCGCCGTCCCGCACGCCGATCACGTCGACTACGTCCACGACGGGCACCGCCATGCCGCTCACCACCGCCACGTCGACAAGTACTGAGCCGTCGACGGGCACTGAGTCGACAGCAGGCCGTCTCGGACGCCCCGGCTGCGGGAGGAGCATCGTGGCCCTCTGGCCGCCCGGGTCGTGGAACTGCCGCGAAGGGGCGTCGACATCGATCAGGAGGCGAGGACATGAGTTCAGGTAGGGCACCGCGAGCAACGACCGCCCGGGCGCCCCGACCCGAACCGGCGCCCGCGACGACCCAGAGTGGGGGTCGGCAGCGCAGCACCAAGCAGGCCCGGGCAATCGAGACCGCGCTGGGCGCAGCGGACGGATTCCGCACCGCGCACGAGCTGTTCACCGAATTCCGCGCCGCCGGCGAACGAATCGGGCTGACCACCGTCTACCGCCACCTCACGCTGCTCGCCGACACCGACCGCGCCGACGTCGTGCACACTGCGGACGGAGAAGCGCAGTACCGGTTGTGCGGACCCCGCGACTCCGAGAATCCCGACGAGCACCACCATCACGTGGTCTGCCGCGTCTGCGGACGCAGCGTCGAAGTCTCCGGCCCCGAAGTCGAGGCCTGGGCTGAGCGAGTCGCTACCGCCGCCGGCTACACCGACATCACGCACACCGTCGAATTGTTCGGCCTGTGCCCGCAGCACTCACCCGCGACGACTCGCAGCAGGAAACGCAAACCTCGCCCGTAGCTGGGCACAGCCACCCTCACTGCGGGCGGGACTGGTCGCAACCGTCCGGGCGACGACGGGTTGCTGAAGGGATCCAACCCCACGTTGGCACCCTCGGCGCGGCGGGCGTGGCGATTTGGGGTCAAACGTGGCCCTGTGTCACGCTGAGATCGATGGTTTCTCTTCGGACGGCGCAATGAGCGCGCACCGCTCCGCCCCCCGAAGCCGCGCTTACCGCGAACGATGGGCGGGGTTTGTGCAGCGTTACGGGTGGCGCGCCTACGCGCTGCCCATCCTCAGCGTGGTCACCATTGCCGCCCTTCTCCAGCACGACCCACGAAGCGCTGCGGCGAAGGATTCCCCCTGGTCCGCCGCTGGACACGAAATAGCGTCGCCGGCGCGTTCCGATGTGCCCAGGGACCTACCGACCACACCCTCGACCCGCCCAGCCGGCGTTCAGGTCGAGGGCCTCACCGCCGGCGACGCCGGCTTCGACGCCGGGTCGACCCCGGCCCCCGTGGTCATCAATCTCGGCGACGACGGGGTGTCGTGCGCGACGAACACCTACCGCCGGCTCGTGTTGGTGAGCATAAGCAAGCAACATCTGTGGGCGTGCCAAGGCGGCCGGCAGGTCAGCGACACCCCGGTCACCACCGG
Source organism: uncultured Jatrophihabitans sp. (assembly GCF_964244045.1). NCBI lineage: Bacteria > Bacillati > Actinomycetota > Actinomycetes > Jatrophihabitantales > Jatrophihabitantaceae > Jatrophihabitans > uncultured Jatrophihabitans sp. The sequence goes on from NZ_CAXTHK010000058.1 coordinate 10,993, forward strand.
CGCCACCGTCGACAACGACCAGACCCCGCTGGGATCGTGGCGGGTGCAGGCCAAGCAGCGCGACCGCTACCTCGTCGGCCCCGGCTACAAGGACTACGTGCACTACTGGGTGCCGTTCAACGGAGACTTCGGCCTGCACGACGCGCCATGGCAGACCATGGCCTTCGGATCGAAGAACTGGCCCACCCAGGGCTCGCACGGCTGCGTGCACGTGCCAACCGCGACGATGACCTGGATCTACCACTGGGCCGCAGTCGGCAGCACCGTCGTGACAATCGAGAGCTAACAGAGTCCTCGAGGTAGTACGGCGCCGCCGAATCGAAGCTAGTACAGCCTAAGGTGAATACAGCGGATCTTGTATCACGCGCTTACCGATCTACTCGGCGTGGTGCTGGCCATCGACCCGCCTGTTCCAGCGACGGCACGCAGGACTGCTGCTGATGAGCACCCTGTCCGTTGCCTCCCCGCAGCGGCCGACAACCCCGCCGCGCTCACCCGCCGCATCCGGCTGCTCGTCGCTGTCACGATCAGCTACCACGTCGCAGACGCTGTCGTCGCAATCGCCGCCGGCGCCGTCGCGTCCTCGACCGCCTTGATCGGCTTCGGCATCGACTCAGTCATCGAGGTCAGCTCAGCCGTCGCCGTCGCCTTGTCGCCGGACTCCAACTGGCAGGAGGACATATTCGAGGTGCGTGGATGCTTGGTCTCGTCGAAGGGGTGATGAGCCGGGGTGTA
>NZ_CAXTHK010000059.1:0-10859 GCF_964244045.1 uncultured Jatrophihabitans sp.
TCCGCGCTCTCATGCCGCGTTGAGCGCTGCCGCGCTCTCATGCCGCGTTGAGCGCGACTCTGCCGAGTTGAGCGCGTTGCGCGAGGCATTACTGCCCGGCACACTTCGCCCCATGAGTCTCTTGGCCAGGCGTCTCGACTATTGGGCGGCAAACCGCTGGTGGCCGTGGGCCTTCGCCGTGTTCTGGTTCGGGCTGGGCACGGCGGGTTTGATGACCATGGCGGGCCGCCCTCGATGGGCGCTGGTCGCAGCATTCTGGCTGGTGAGTGTTCTCTATTTGGCAATCGGTGTCGCCGTGGAGCGCCGTAGACGTATTGGTCGGCGTCCGCGACCTAGTGAAACGTTGGCGAGTTAGCAGTCCGTTGACCGGATGTGTCGCCGCAGGCGCCGTAGCTCGCAGGTCCCAGTCGGGTCGGCTTGCTAGTCGGACCACCGAGCGGTTGCACTTTCGCCAGCTCGCCACCGGTCCGGGGCGCGCAGCCGCTCCGCGCTCTCATGCCGCGAAGCGGCTCTACCGGCTTTGCCGCAGTGCGGGTCCTTCAGTCGAGGCCGGTTTGGGTGAGTTCGTTGGACGTCGCGGCGATGATGGTGAGGTGATCCGCACCCTGGCGCATGCCCCGAACAGCCTGACCAAGGAGTTCGATCTTGCTGCCGCGGCCGAGTCGATCGGTGTCGAGGTTGTTCGGATCGCCGCCGATGACGACGGCTGGATTGACGTGCCCGCGCTGGCTCGCGTCGCCGGCGCCGGGGTCGCGTATCGCTGCGCCGGCGGCCCGCTGGCCCGAGCCATCCACGCCGGCGCTCCCGTCCATCTCAACGGTGCCACCGCCGAATGGTTCACGGGCCTACCGCACGAGGTCACCGGTCGGAACTGGGCCCTGGTCGATGTCGTCGGCGCGCGAGCGATGCTCACCGGCACGGCGACATTCATCAAGCTCGCCGAGGCCAAGTTCAGGGCACTACCGGCACGTCGCTATGCCGCAGTCGACGAACTCGAGTCGGCGTTGGCGCTCGTCCACGCACCGGACGCGATTGCCCTGCTCGCCACCACGGACTGGCTGACGATCGACTCCGAGTACCGCGTCTTCACCATCGGCCGCGAGGTGGTCGCATGGTCGCCCTACCTCGTCCAGGACGACCCGTGGACACCGCTACTGCGAACCCACCGCGCCTCATTCCACGACGAGGCCGCAACCTTCATCAGCAGTGTGCTGGCTGCGCTACCCGACGCCGAAGTACCGCCCACTGCGGTCCTCGACGTCGCACGACTCCAGGACAACCGGTTCATCGTGCTCGAGGTCAACCACGTCTGGTCATCCGGCCTCTACGGGTGCGACCCCGACCAGGTACTCCGTGCAGTGATACGGGCCGCCAACTCCGAGCCATCCGAGCACGCCACTCGGTGGCGCTGGCAACCCGACCCCGCCGCCGCCACCCTGCACCGCTAACCCGAACAGGTCAGCCCACCACCTTCCGGTCAGCAACGGCTCGACCGGCTTTGCCGCGTTGAGCGCTCCGCGCTCTCATGCCGCACTGCGTGCTTCCGCACGCCGTGGTTCAGCACGTGGTCTCCTCGGACGTAACGCGCCTTCTATTTTGTTGGCGGTTTGACGGCGTGTGCGATCGCGACGACTTGCTCGCGCTGGAGGTCATGAGTCGGGTTGCTGCGCACGGTCAGGGTGACCTCGCGCCCGGTGGCGATGGTCCATCGCAGATACCAGATGTCGTTGGCGGCGTCCTGGTACCGCCAGACCTTGGCTCGTTTGCCCTGGATGGTGGTTGTGGGTTGCAGCTTGCCGTTCAGCGGGCCATAGATAGCGGAGTAGCCGCCGACCGGCGCGTAGTAGAGCTCGGCGGACGCATCCGTTGGGTTGTGGGTGTTGTAGCACTCTAGGGTCGCTGTCTTCAGTTTTGGGCTCCACTGCAATGGTTGAACGGAGCAGCCGGGTGGCGTCTTCCCGAAGTAAGGGCTTGACGCAGGGTCGTAGACCTCGTGTGGTTTGCCATCTGTGGCGTCGTAGAGAGGGTGTTGGCCTAGCGGGCTTGGAAGGCGCACCTCGAACGCATACTTGCGCGCAACTAGTGGGCAACCTGCGCCTTTCGGCACACGGTGGCCGTAATCGGTGAGCAGGATGTGGATCCGACCTGTCTTTGCAGTCACCTGGGGGTGGATGGTCTCGATTCCACAGGCGTTTGGAGGTTCGCTTGTGATGGCTTCTATGTAGACCAGGCGCGGGTTGCTGGCGTCGGCTACGGGATTCGACCAAGTGACGGGGCCAAGTTTTTCTAGCCCTGCGATGCTGCTCGGCGTCGGCGAAGTCACCACCGACACGGGAGGGCGCGTGCGCAGCGTTGCGGGGTTGGAGGTGTCGTTCTTCGTCAACAGGCTGAGCACGACCGCCCCGGCGATGACGGCGGCGACCACACCCGCGATCGCGACCCAGCGTGCGCGATGCCTGTTGGGCAGGTCGACGGGTAGCGGCAGACTGGCCTCTGGCATTGCCCGCGCGGCGTTCCCCCACGCGCGTAGTAGCTCGTCCGTTCGTTGGTCATCGTGGTTCATGGTCGTCCTCCATGATCTGGCGCAGGCGGGCTCTGGCGTCAGACAATTGGGCCTTGATCGCCCCCGCGCTCACGCCAAGTAGTGCGCCCACTTCCGTTACCGGCAGGTCTGCGAGGTAGTGCAGAGTCACGATTTGGCGTTGGCGGGGCGGGAGTTGCCGAACTGCTGCCTCGACGTCCAGGCGCTGCGCTGACGCGACACCAGGTTGCGTGTCGACGTCTGGTAGGTGCGGCACGGGCTTGGGTCGTCTTACTCGATGGCGTCTGGCCCGGTCGAGCAAGATGCCGACAAGCCACGCCCGCGTAGACCCGCGATCTGCGTTGTAGGTCGAGCGCCGCTGCCACGCTCGCACCAGAGCTTCCTGCACCACGTCGTCGGCAGCGGATGCATCAACTTCTCGTGCAGCCAACGCCCGCAACGAACCCAGATGAGGAGCCACCCAGCTGGCAAAGTTCTCGTGGTCGTCGAGCGTTGCTGACTCTGTACTGCGCCACGGCATGTCTTGCTCTCCCGTCGCCGCGACCGTCACACCCTTACTACGCCGTGACGACACCCATCAGGTTTGGTTAGGTCTCGAACTACCGACACGTCCCTCCAGGCTTGCGGAGGCACGAGCCGGTCAGGATCGTTCCCACCAGCCTGAGACCAAGTTTGTCGCTGGTCCCGGGCGAGTCGGTTGGCTCGGACCCTGGGTGGGGACTTCGACGCCCCGGTCCACGCCCCAGAAGACCCTGAAGCGCCCGCTGCAGTCTGGCCCGTCCCATTGGGCTCGCTCCGAGACGAGTCAGTCCTTCCCTGCGTGGATCACGTCAGGAGATTCGACCCGCTCAGTCGTCGGTGTGGGCGCTGCCGAGCGCAATCGCTCGATCAGCGACGCGAATTCACCGGTGAAATTGCCCGAGTCGCTGCGGGCCAGGCCTCCGACACGCACCAGCGTAACTCCGTCCTCGCCGGGCCCGACACGCAACCAGACCCGCCGCCGCCGCACGCCGAGCGACGCCGCCAGGCCGAGCACCATGGCTAGCGCGGCGAACAACAGGTAGCCCTGCGCCGGGTCGTGCGAGACCTGCAGGTTCACCCATGGCGTCCAGCCGTCGAAGGTGACCTGCACGCCGTTGGACAGGGTGCGCGTCTGGCCGATGACCAGGTTCTCGGCGCCGATCTTCTTCATCTTCGAGTGGTCGAGGGAGTAGACGGACTCCGGCAGGCCGGTCGTGTTGAGGTTGCCCTCGTAGACGAACACCCCCAGCACCGGGTGGTCGACGCGCGCCGACGACGACGCGATGACCCCTCCGCCCTGGTCGATCGGGCTGGGCGCGAAGAAGCCCGAGATGCCGATGTCGGTCGTCGACCCGTTACCGGGGATCTTGTAGACACCCTCGGAGTACAGCGTCGTGGCGTCGGTGGGCAGAAAGTTAGACGTCCACGTCGAGGACTTCCCGTTGGGCAGGCGCACCGTGATCCTCGGGGAGAAGCCGTGACCGGTCAGGTAGACCCGGTCCCCCTTCAGCCGCAACGGATGGTTCACCTTGATCGTGGTCTTCAGAGCCGGTCCAGAGTCCTTGTACGCGTGATAAGTGATGTGTGCTGCGAACTCGCGCGGTTCACCGCTCGCCGAGTACGTGGCCGTGAAATTGTTGACCTTGTCGATGCAGAACGGCGCCGGGCTGATCTTGCCCTCGGCCGCGAACCGCCCCGGCTTCCAGGTGTCGAACTGGCCCGAGTTGCTGCAGAAGCCGGTTCCCTGCCGCACGATGACCAGACCCTCGTTGGTGTAGAGCCGGCCGACGGCGATGAGGACGAGCGCGACGAGCAGCGCGATGTGAAAGATCAGGTTGCCGGTCTCGCGGCTGTAACCCTTCTCGGCCGACAGCGTGACCACGCCGCCGTCCTCCGGGCGCTCGACGACCCGCCACCGGCGGCCTAACGAGGCCCGCGCGGCCGTGGCGTAGTCGCTCGGCGCGGCGTCGACCGGGAACGATCCGGACTCCGGCAGGCGCGAGAGGTTGCGCGGCGCGGGCAGCGGCTTGCGGGCCACCGCGCGGGCGTGCACCCGGATGCGCGGGATCAGGCAGCCGACGAGGGAGATGAACAGCAGCAGGTAGATCGCGGCGAACCAGGCCGCGCCGAACACGTCGAACATGCCCAGCCGGTCGAGGAAGGTGCCCCACGCGCCGTGGTCCTTGATGTAGTTCGAGGTCTTGGTGGGATCCAGCGGGCGCTGCGGCAGCAACGAGCCGGGCACCGCACCGAGGGCGAGCAGGAACAGCAGGATCAGCGCCGTCCGCATCGACGTGAGGCGTCGCCACACCAAGCGGACGAGCCGCAGCACTGCCAGGTCGTTCATCATCCTCCGGTTGGGAGAGGCGCGCTAAGGGCTGAAAGTCAGGGGTGTCCATGGTCCATGAGGTCGGCTCACTCGTTGGTAAGGGCGCTCGCCATGTGTGCCAGCATTTCCGCGCTGGGATCGGTGTACACCGCAGCCACCCGATGCTGACGGTCGATGAGGACCGTCAGCGGCAACACCTGCGGCAGCCCACCGAGAGACGCCAGTGTGCTTCCTGTCTGGTCGTAGGCGATTGGGCCTTTCGCGGCCTTGGCCGAGAACAGGGCGGCCGCTCCTGCGCGGTTGTCCTTGACTGCGATGGTCACCCTCTGTACGCCGGGCGGGAACCCGGCAGCCGTCAGAGACTCGGTGTAGCTGGTTCGGCAGGGCCCGCACCACGACGCCGACCATGTCAACACGGCCACCTGGTTGCGAACAGAAGCAAGATCGAAACTCTTCTCCGGTGTTGCGAGCAGTTGCACATTCAGAGCGCCTGCGCTCCGGCGGAGGTTGGGCTGGATCAGTGTCCCTGGCGGCGTGTCCTTGGTGAAGCGAAACGGCAGGATGGTCGGCGCGGTCGACAAGGGTGACGTCGATCCCGGTCCCCCGCTAGGCAGCGCTCCAACACGCGTTGGTCCGGTGCTCGGCCGGTGCACAAGGCTGGTGGCCACGGCAACGGCGACAATAAGCAACGCCACACATGCGCCTGCCAAGATGCGTGTCCGGTTGTGAGGCTGCTTCTTAGCGGTGTGGTCCTCAAGCCACCGCAGCACTTCCTGCGCGTCCGGGGCGAGAGCTTCGTAGTCCTGCAAGGTCGCTGTCAGTGAGTCTTCTAGCATCATCGCTTGTCCTCAATCAGGAGCGTCTGCTCGTCAAGTTGCGCGCGCAAGGTAGCCAGAGCGCGGGAGATATAGCCTCGGACGGTTCCGGCCGAACACCCGAGTGCGTCAGCTGCCTCGCTGTCGTTGAGTCCCTCGTAGAAGCGAAGCACGATGGCGGCCCGCTGCTGCCTGGGCAGCACAGCCAACGCCGACCACATCGCTGCCCGCTCGCTGAGCTCAGCGGCATGATCGGCGACTGAAAGTGCGTCGATCGCGACGCGATGCCCTAGGACCACGTTGCGCACCGACCACCGTCGCCGCCACGACAGATGAGCATTCGTGATCATCGCCCGCACGTAAGCATGTGGCTGGCGAGCTATCGAGATCTCATCCCAGCGGCTGTGAACCTTCAACATGACGTCCTGCACCAGGTCCCGGGCTAGTTCGCCATCGCCAGTCAACAGAGCGGCATAACGAAGAAGCGGCTGCAGCTCCCGCAACGCAAAGGACTCGAAACTCTCGCTCACAACTACCTAGACTCCGCTCACGTCCGAAACGTTGTGGAGCAGAACAGCCGCCGCTCCTCACGCCGCAAAGCGCTACCGCGCCGCCATGGCGCGGTGAGCGTCACCACTCTCGGCCACGGCAGCGGGCTAGCAGAGGCGACCGCTCGACCGGTACTCGGCGCCCGCGTCGATCTCGTTCTGCGCTTCGGTTAGCTTCCATCGCGTGGACCCCATCGCGGCGGTCAACCGGGCGCGTAGCTCCCCGTCGACGGCGCCTATCACCGTCACGCGAATCCAACCCCCGGCGCCAGACTCGATTGCCTTGACGGGTGGCATCAAGTCGTTCGCTTGCAGTCGGTCGATGGCTTCCTGCAGGCCGTTGCCGCTGGTGGTCACACCGCGATGCTTGCACGCGCCGACGATCCAGCCCAAGACCAACCTCTCATGCCGCGTTGAGCGCTCCGCGCTCTCATGCCGCGTTGAGCGCTGCCGTGCTCTCATGCCGCGTTGAGGGCACCATGCCGATCGAGCGCGCCCTGGACCTACGGGCCGCCAGAGAGGTTGTACTCAAGAAAGTGGTCTGTGCTCACTCGAAGCCACGCGGTTACGCCGCACCGGTCACCGGCAGCCTGCGGGCCCGTCTCTGGGTGAGCCCAAATGGCTCGTGTGCGCACCCATCCTGTCGTTGTGGCCACTTCTTGCAGCGGTGCTCCTGCTGATCGGGATGCTGCTTCCAGCGTCTGGGGGTGGTGCCTGTCGGGTTGGACGTAGTCGCGTCCGCAGGCGGTGATTTGAGTCGGCACCATTTGCCAGGGCGAGCGGTAGAAGGTGTGTGAGTAGAACGCCAGACCGACGAGTACACCGAGGGCAACAACGACAACCGCAGCGGCGACGGCGACCCACCTGGCGGCTCAACGGTCGATTGTCATCACGGCCGCGTGATGGCACCTGGCCCGGTCGGCAGCCTGCAACCGCGGAAGTCCCCACAGGTCCCCCACAGTGCGAGGTGGGCGGCCAGGATTGCCTGCGCGCGGTGGTTCGCGTGTCGGGTGAGGAATCATCCCGAACGGTGACCGGGCACGCCTCCCGTGAGGAGATGGTTGAGCGGCTCTGGACGGGTTCAGACTGTCGCGCGGTCTTTCTGGCCGTCGAGCGCGTCAACGGTCCAGTAGTCAACGTCTCGGCCTTGACGCTTCGCGCGCACTGTTCGGACACCCAACACGATCGGCCCGACGATGACCGAGACCACCACGGCAAGAATGTAGACGGCGAAGATCACTTCGATGACGGTCAGAATCATGCGCGGATAGTAGCGGCCCGCTGCCGCGCTCTCGTGCCGCCACGTGCGTGCCGGGTCCTTCGCGACAGGAGTTCGCGTGGTGGTGGCCAGTATTGACCCAGACGCCGAGGTGCGTGTCCACTCCGCCGCCTAGCCCCAGGCCAGAGCAAACGCGACCGCTCCGGGACCCCAGGCTCGGGGCGAGAGGCTCATGGAATCGAACATCGCGCCCGTGAAGTACCTTGATCCAGTTTGATCGGATTAGGGTTGAACGGCTACCTGCTCGAAGGAGACATGAACACTGTGGACGTCCACCGCCGGCGCAGACTCATCTCGTTCTTCGCTGTTCTCGCTCTAGGGGCGGCCACGGTGTCCGTGGCCCCATCAGCGGTCGCCGCGGCTGCTGCCGGACCCACGTTCAACGGTGCCAACCCGGCCGCGCTGCTAACCCACAAGTACAGCTACCAGCAGGTCGCGTCCACGGGTTCCGCAGCGACGTCCTACCGTGTGTTCGCCTACCAGACACCCTACGATCTGAGTACCAACCTCACGTACGGCAAGGGTGCCTTCCTCACCGGCGCACGCCGTGTTCACGGGGCGCTGTACATCCCGCTGCGTGCGGTGACGCACCCCGCTCCTCCTGGCTTACCGCCAGTGCCGTCATTCGGCAAAATCCCGTTCTACTACTTCAACGCCTCGAACGGGCGCATCCAGTTGCTCCGATTCGTCTCCGGCAGGCCAGCACTCGCACCAGCCCTTCGTTATGCAGACTATGGCGCCCTCGACGCGGTACCGCAGCCTTACGCGGAGACCAACTTCGTCATCGTCGCCAACAACGGACACGGCGGGGCCAAGAGGGCTCACGCGGGGGTTGTCGGCGGAGGGAAGACGCGGCCCACGCCGCCCGTCAAGGTCCACGACGTCGACTCCCCCGTCGTTGCGCCTCGCTCGGTGTACACAGACGTGCCAATGAGCAACCCCCTCGCACCGGCCGTCTACTCCAATTCCGCGCCGGCCGGCTATCCCGACGGCTCCTACCGCCCGGCTGCCGCCCTCACGAGGAGTGAGCTGGTGGCGACGTCGCCGTATTACTACGAGGGGACCGAGGGCGACGACGGATCCAGGCTGACTGGACCGTGCGGCGGCACCGTCGGACCCTTCCGCGATGTCCCCCCCACATGGAGCACCTGCCACGAGATCGCCAACGCCGCGAGAGCGGGCATCATGACCGGCTTTCCTGACGGCAGCTTCCGACCCGAGGCGCCGGTCGAGCGCCAAGCCTTAGCCGCGTTCATCTACCGCGGAGAGACTCGGACCAACCCGAGCGTGACCCCGACCGACGCACCCTGCACGTCTCACCCGTTCAGAGACGTGCGTACCGACAACCCGTTCTGCGGTGACATCGCGGCCCTGGCCAAGAGGCACGTCTTCGCCGGCTATCCCGACGGCACCTTTCGGCCGGGCCGTACCATCTCGCGGCTAGCCGCCGCCGCCGTGCTCTCCAGGCGCTAGCTTCTCGGACCATCCGCCGGCTCGGTGATTCGGAACGGTTGCAGAGCTCAGGACCATTCGTAGGCGGCAGGCTGGCAGGCACTGCCGCGTTGAGCGCTGCGCGCTTCCATGCCGCGTAGAGCGCCTGCCAAGGTAGGACTGGGCGGCTTGGTTCGTGCTGCGGTCTGACAGGAGGTCTTGGCTTGGAAGGCAACGAACGGAGCTTGGCGGGGGGTGTTGCTTCGCTGGATGGACGAACTCTCGTCGGGGTGAGCAACAGCGGTGATGGCGAGGTCGGCGCGCAGACGCTCTTCACGTACCACGAGGAGAATCTGGTGATCTGGGCCGAGTATTCGGGCGGCTGCATCGCCCTGGGTCGACTCGTGGGTACTCGTGAGGGCAGCATTCTCACTTTCCGATACGTACATGCCACGCGAGACGGGACAACGAGCAGCGGTCGATGTGCAGCCCAGCTCGAAGAGATGCCGGACGGCCGAATCCGCTCCCATGAAAGTTGGACCTGGGAGTCCCGCACCGGGTCCGGTCACAGCGTCGTAGAAGAAGTCGAACGTCGCTGACGAGCGCTGTCATGCCGCGTTGAGCGCTACCGCGCTCTCATGCCGCGTTGAGCGTGCGGTCGCACCCGTGGACTTGGCAGGACGGTTCGCTCAGCTCAGTCGGGAGTTTCGACCTCACTGGTCGCGACATAAAATCCGGTTACCGAGAGTCCAGGCACAGTTCCCTCCAAGATCCCTCTCACGGAACCGCACAGCGCTTCGGAGGTCAAAATGGTTCCGAGCGCGTGACCAAACTGTCGGTCGATCGCGGGCCGGTGGCCTGACTCCCACTCCTCTTTGCTCACGTGAAACGCCCGCTGTAGTTCTGCCTTCGCCCCGGCGATGACATTCTCGGGACTGTCGACGTCCACCGTCACCCGCAGAGGAACCGTGTATCTCATGGAGCAACACTCTGCCCCACGCCCATGTCGCACGAGCCGTGCGAACGTCGACGGCCCGGCTGTGCGCGGCATCAGCGGCGAAGCGGTTCTGCCTGGCTCAACCGCGTAGGTGCAGTCGCGCTCTCCTGCCGCGTTGAGCGCTGCCGCGCTCTCATGCCGCATGGAGCGCCGCAGGTGACACGTTCAAATTGGCAAATCCAGCAGATCAAGAGGGTTGTCACCGACCACCTGACGAGCGAACGCTGCCATCTCGGCTTCGATCTGAGCGCGACTGTGCGCTTCGGTACGCCAGCCTTCGCCTAATTCGTTGGCTTCGGCGAATAACTCGGCCGGCGTCGAACCCGGTTGCACGTAAGACAGGTACCAACCGAGACACTGCACTGCAAGGGCTAACGGCACAGTCCCGCGAACGCCTCGGGCGAGGTGTACGTGGGCCGCCAGGGTCACACCAGCCAGCCTGTCCACGCCGCCGACAAGTTCCATAACAAGCTGGTCCCGAAGATCCAGCAACATCGGGTCATCCCGGATCGGGCGCTGAACCGAGCCCAGAGCACGGCGATCAGCGTGAGCGGCGAAGGCCGCCCGAATTCGGCCGAAAAGACCTTCAGCGACCTCGTCGCGCGCCACCTCAGGCAAGCTCGAAACGGCGGCCTCCGGCAGAAGCGTGTGTGCCGCCAGCAAAACTAGGCCGCCACGTGCACCAGGTCCGGTCTTTGGCAGGAGATCAACGCGTGGAGGACGTCTCGCCAAACCCTGCGCCATGCCTAGTTCAAGTGAAACCCACGCCGATAACATCACGCCCCATCATCGCGTGCATGCGCTAGAGGTAACAGGACGCGTTAAGCGCTGCCGCGCTGTCATGCCGCGTTGAGCGCTCCTGCGGGACACCGGACGAGGATCGCCCTGACGGGCCAA
>NZ_CAXTHK010000060.1:0-10840 GCF_964244045.1 uncultured Jatrophihabitans sp.
ACTACTCGAGGCAGGCGGCTTCCGACCTCGACTACACCCTCGTTCCGGATGAGCCCGCAAACCCCAACGCGAGCAGCTCATCGAACAGCGTGATCGCCCACAGATGCGGGTCCTGCACCAGCCGCGCGGTCACGTAGTCCAGGAACGGCACGAACGGGTCTGCCGCCCGCTTCCGCTCGCCGGGGGCCTGCTCGCCGCTCAGATACCTGCGGATCGTCTTCCGGTCTCGCCCGGCGTGACGGGCGATCGCCGAGATCGACCACCCCCGGGCGCGTAGTGCCTGTAGTTCCACGTCTTCTCCCCATGTGAGCATGAGCAGGCGGGTCCCCTCCGAGCAGCTGGTGAGTGGTCAGAGACCGCCAGCTTGGAAGGGGACCCGCCCGACTCGGCGGAGCCACACAGGTGGGGAAATTCGACGAGCATCACTGGGGACTTTCGATGAGCGCCGTCAAAATCGCAGATCGTGGTCAGCGTGGACTCGGGCGAAGACATGAGGTCCTCGTAGCGGACCGTCAGCACGTCAGCGTGCTTCGGGGCGAATTCATGCTCGCTGCGGGCGTGCCAATCGGCCCACAACAGCCCGTTCGCAATGGCCGAACGGCTTCCCCAGGGCAGTTGTCGCATCGAATGCGCGACGTCGCGAGGGTTACGCACTACCCGCAGGATCCGGGCGTCGGAGAAAGCGCTGCGCACTTGCGCGACGTGCAGAAGATGGTTGGGTGTCTTCTCGACCCAGCGCGGCTTGCCCTGCATCCGAGCATTGAGTTCGATCAGCGCGCGCAGCATTGCCTGGACCGACGGCTCCGTGGCCTCGAGGTACGCGTGCACGTCCACGATGGTGACCCGAAACAGGTGGATTACCCGCTGGTTAGCAAGCGCAAGCGACTCGAGCAAGCGCAGCGCAAGGTCGGGCCAATATGGGTCGTCGACCGCGGCACGTAGTTCGGTGACAGCTTGTTGAAGAATTGTGACTCCGGAGCCCCGGCGACCAGGGGATGCGAGGCAATCATTGAGGCGACGAGCGTAGTGCCGGATCGAGGTGCACCCACCACGAATATCGGCATCGGTGCCCGGGGTAGGCACGTCGGTGCGGCTGGCCCAACCTGGGGCCTTGTGGCCTGCGTTGCGGTCGTTGACCGGGCGGACGCTACAGCCGGAATGACCGTCATCCCCGCCCGTTGCGGGGTAGGTGGTGGCGACACGGCGGTTTGTTCGAGCCCGCCCACCGGCCGAGGCTCAATCGAGTCCACCGAGCACCTCCGCGATCGTTGCGGCCCGGTGCTGCCATCCGTGGTGGGCCCGCACGAGGGCCGTCGCTGCGGCGGTGGCCGCGAAGCCCGAGTCGTCGCGAGCGTCGTGGTCTAGGCGCCGGGCGAGATCGGAACCGTCGGCGGCGATCTCGAGGATCGATTCCCGAGGCAGCATTGTCTCGAACTCACCACTACGCGGCAGCGTCCCCAACAGTCGGGCACCGCCGGCCAGGCCCTCCAGATACCGCATAACCAGCGGGCTAAAGCGGCCCGACCGTTCGGGATGGTCGAGGTCGGGTGGAGTCACCACGAAATACCTCGCCCGCCCGACGAGCCGACCGAGTTCTGCCGGGTCGGTAATGGCGCCGCCCTGCGACACCACGTACTTGAGGTTGCGCTGCTCGCAATACTCGCGCAACGCGGCGTGGATCGGCTCGTGAAGTCGGCCCATCGAGAACGCGAAGATGTCACGCCCGCCCCCCCCAGGTACGAACACATCAAGATCGGCCCCGAACGGCAGGTGCACGAACGGAACTTTGGGGGCCATGACAGCGAGCTCCTCGAACGACTCACGCATCGCGACGAAGCAGGGCCGGAGCTGCATCCCCCGTGCGAACACCGACAGCCTTCGCAGATGATAAGGCCACGCGTCAAGCACGTACGCGCTGCGGTGGACCCGGCCCCCGGCCAGGGCCGCCAGCAGCACGGGGGTCTCCGGCTTCGCCGCCAGTTGCATCCAGAAGAGAGTCCTAGCAGAGCGAACGCGGCGCAGGTCACTGCGCCACTCGGCGCTGTGTTCGCGCACCCGTGGCGGCGAGAACACGACCGCGCCGGCCTGCTGTTCGAGAGCGTTCGTGACAGGTGGGCCGAGTGTCGACCAGTTGATCCGAGGGTTCAGCCTGTCGTTAGTGAGAACACAGAGGCCCGCACGGCGACGATCAGTCATCGGCGGCGCGATTTGCACGGGGCGACCTCGTCTCTAGTGCATGGCGGCCCACGTGCCGCGGGCTGCTTGCCGACTGCCGCGTTCGATCGGCAGGGACGGCCCGCTGACCACGAACGCTTCCCACGAATTCGGCTAGTGCCAGGCGGCCGACGAGCATGAGCACAAGAAGGTAAGCGGCGTTTCCCACCACCACCTGAACCACCAGCACAACCGCGTCGGGCTGCCCCTCGACCGGACGCCGAATGAGCAGCATGGCGACCGCCATGACCGCCGCACTGGTCACAACGGGCCACGCCCGACGCAGGACGAAGGCGGCTGTCAACCCGATACGGCGCCATGCAATCCGAGAGGTGTAGGGCAGCATCACCCACGATCGGACAAGGAGCCCGACGGCCACGCCCCTGACGCCCCAGTGCAGGCCGACAACGATCGCAACTACGCCGACAAGGGTGCTCACCAGCCCGCGCCGAAACTGGGCTGCCGTAAGCCCGAGCGCCTGGAACAGTGGCCCCACGGCGCCCGAAATCACCTGCGGAGGCGCGGACAAGGCCAGGATCGCGAGCACCGGCCCGACCGAGACCCACCGCGGGCCGTAGAGCACCGAGACGAACGGCGTTGCGCAGCACGCCAGGCCGACGCTGACCGGGAAGGCCACCGTGGTCATGACGACGACCGTGCGGGCGTAGGCCTCGCGCAGTCGCTCGCGGTCTTCCGCAAGGCGGGCGAACGCTGGAAACAGGACCCGACCCAGGACGCCGGTGACCTGCTGCACCGGCAGCATCATCAGGTTGAACGACCGGGCGTAGATGCCGAGCGGGGCGGCGCCAAGGAACTTGCCGATCAGCAGGTTGTCTGAGTTGCGTCCCCAGTAGTTGATGATGTTGAAACCGACGAGGTGGCCGCTGTAGGCCCAGAGCTGACGCACTGCCGTACGGGAGAACGTCTTGGTCGGCCGCCAGCTGACGGCTCGAGACATCATGGTCGTCGTGAACAGCACTTGAACGAGATTGCCCAGCACCAGGCTGTACGGGCCGAAATGCAGCAGCGCCAGCGTGACCGTCGCGACGGTGTAGATGACGACAGCGGAGAATTCGATCTTGGCGATGAGCCTGAAATTCATCGACTTCTCGAGCAGGGCAAGCTGTACGACGTACAGCGAAATCGTGAATCCGATGCTGCCCACCATGATCAATCCGGTAAGGCTGCGGTGCCCGAAGAGCAGCGCGAGCGGGTAGGCCAGTCCGCAGAACAGACCCGTCAGGGCCAACCCGCTCAGCGCGTTGAGCCAGAAAGCGGTGCTCAACGTCTCGTGGTCAGGGTCCGAGCGGTGAACGATGGCCGCACCGAGCCCGAGGTCCGTGAACAGCGACGCGAACGCCGTGAAGACCAACACGATGGCAACGAGCCCGTAGTCGGTCGGGGTCAGCAACCGGGCCAGCACGACCGTTGTACCGAATTGCACTAGCTGGATGGCGAGCTTGGATGCCGCCGTCCACGCCACCCCACGCCGGGCGGCGGCACCGACCGACGCGGCGGGCGCGGCGGGGCCGCCGGCAAGCTGCGCCGCCGTCGTGCCGGTCACCGGCATGTCGACGTCTTCGGTGGCAGCCGTCGTGGTCTCCGACGCCAGATTCGGGGGCGGGATCGGCCCACTCACGGGGCGGCCCCCACTGTTCCCGCGGGCAACTTGTCGCGGATGCCAAGCCCGGCGGGAATACCCGCGGATCCACTGGACGGATTGGCCGGTACTGAGCCGACCGGGGTCAGGTCGTTGTCCCCGGGGTTCTTGAATGAGACGTCGCCGGTCCAGTTGCCCCCGGCGGCGTTCGGGACCTCCTCGTGGCAGGAGTACCGCGTGAAATTGATTAGTAACGAATGCGTCACCGCCGTCTGGCAGGGCGCGACGCTGAGGTATTCGATGATGTTCGCTGTGGCAGTGACACCTGGGTTGACGGGCAGCCGCACCGACCCGCTGCCGAACGTGTTGTGCGAGATGGTTGTCGCCTGCACCTGAACCCGCAGATCCATCGACGACCCACCAGGCTTGCAGGCTTGGTACGTGAGCATGCAGCCCTGCAAGAAGTTGCCCTCAACCGTCACGTGGTCGATACCCTTGTGAGCCCCGGGGGAAAACGTGATCGCGGAGTTGAAGCAGTCATAAAGGCTGTTCTGCTCAATCGTCACATGGGTAGTGTCAAAAAGCTGAATGCAGTCTGGATGCTGGTTCGCATTAGTGATGCTCGTGAAGTGCCGGATGGTCGTTTTCCGGATCGTGATATCGGTGTTCCGCGGGTTCGCTGCAATCTGTACCCCGTCCCGCTGAACTCCGCCCTCAATGAGCGAGCTCTCGATCAGCACGTGGCTTGCGCGAACGAGCATCGTCGCGTCCTTGCCGCTCAGCGTCAGATGATCGAAAGTCGTGTAGTTCGCCGACGCGGTGAGGTAGATGCCACCGCGCCCGGACATGTTCTCAAATCGCACATGAGGGACATAGGACCTGAGGCGGCCGAGAACGGGGTGCGCGCCGGGCGCCGGGCGCACGATGGTGTCCTTGGTGCGCTTCGCCGCGTCGGAAGGTTCCCTGAGCATAGAGTCCGGGTAGCTACCTGTTTCGGCCTCCACGACACCGCCGTTGCCGGCCCTAGCGATCGCGCGCCCGAGGTCGGCGCACGGGGCCGATGGCGAACAGTCGCCCTTGCCCATAGGGCTGATGACGGCATTGACTCCCAGGTGCGGCGAAGACGAGGACGAGTCGTGCTTGCCGCCGCCGGTACAGGCAACGAGAAATATGACAACGCAAGCCAGTACGGCGAGCGGTCGGGTCGCCGACGAACAACGGAGCAGTCGACGACATCGGCGCATGGTGCAGAGGCTAACTGGAACCTACCTGCAGCGTCCTGCGTGATAGATGCTTCACGGCCAGGCTTCAGCAATCTAACTCAGCCGAGGATGGCCCCACCTCGGTTGGCGCTCAACCCTTCCGCGATGGAGACCCGGCCCGGACTTCCGCCGCAGGACCATCGATGATAGCACAGGATTCGGCCAATCACGTTTCGATCCACGATGCTCACCCGCTTGTTCCGTGGGACACAACGACGCTGCACGGCGAAAAGGATTCACTGAGCCATCCCGACAACAGCTGATGCATGAAACAACGCCTCGGCCCCCAATGCACGGCGCAACCCATTAGCCATGACATCGATGCGCGACCCGGAGTTCGTTGCAATCTGCTGTCTGTCCAGGCGGGTCCCGAAATTCTAGTGCTGAGCTCATTGAACGGACGTCGAAATTCTTCAACTTCGTCGCTTGGGAACGTCGTGACTGCTCCGCCGTTTACGTGGGCGCGGTGGTGGCCATCGTTCGGAGGAGTTATCAGCAATTCCCGCCAGTGCTGTTGCTTGCGTGATCTATTCGGAGACGCGCTTGCAGGTGATCCGCCAAGGAGATTTGGCCCGTTCGCCACTCCGTGACCCGGGCCGCCGGCTGCACACAGGTCGCACTCGGTTGCTCAGAAGCGCGTCGGCGGTCTCGTCTGCATCGTAGAACTGCACGGGACATCACATCGAGCGGGCACCGCTAACGCTAAACGGCAGTCGTCGTCCCGCCTCTCGCAGCTGAGCCCTAACCAAGACGTCGGCGCGGCGCGGGTGCGACGGCCCGGTCACTTGCGAAACGATTCGGGGTCGCTGTACGGCCTTCGCGCTCGACCAGGGTGCTGATCGCCCCCAGGATGCCGAGCGTAATTACGGTCAGCGTCTGGGTCTGGACGAAAGAAAACTCATCGAAGAAGTAGGCGCACACAGTCAGGATGAGCAGCATTACCCCCACTGCGGCAGCCAAGCCCGCAAGGTAGGGGTCTCGCGCCCGACGTCTAAGCCAACCTGACTGGTACAGCCCCGAGACAAGGATCAGACCCAGCACGGTGGTGGCGATGATGCCACCGCTGACCAACGTGCCCAGCCAAGCGTTGTCGAGGAAGCGGAATTGCCTGGGCAGGTAGGTGCCTGCGCCAATTCCCGTCCAGAGGTGATGACTAACCAGGTCGAAGACCGGCCCGTAATCCTGCGTGCGACCCTTCGAACTCTGATCCGAACCGATGTTCAGGAGCTGATAGCGCAGCGTCGACAGCGTGCCATGGGCACCGAACTGGACGAATACCAGGACAAACATGCCGAATGCCACTGCATTGAAGCGCTGCCGGAGTTCCAGACGGGAGATCGAGAACAGGACCGCGATCACCAGGCCGATAAACCCGGCGCGGCTCACGCCGAGGAGGGTTCCGACGAGCAGTAAGCCGATGCCTACGCGGTGCCAGAAAAATGCCCGTGGTGTCGACGCGTTCTTGATCTGGTTTAAAGCAATCGGCACGAGACAGGCGCAGGCCACGGAGAACTCGATGGGATGCGACCCGGTCCCAGTTGCTCGGTTGGACAGTAGGCCGTTGATTTCCTCGGTCGTCACCGCGAAGTTGAGTCCGGGAACGTTGCGCCACAGCGTGTCGTAGTCGTAGTGAAAGACCCGTTGCACAACCCCGACCGCCGCCGAGGAGTACCCGCCGATCAGCAGCAGCTGCATGGCGCGCCGCAGACCCGATATATGGCGCACGCCGTCACACAGGATCAGGGACAAACCGACTAGGCCGATCGTTGCCGCAAGCTCCCGATATGTCCCATTTTGCTCTGGAGTCGTCAGGTTACGACGGTAGGCCGCAGCAATCGCAACTAGCTGGTTCAGCAGGTAAGCGAACAGCAGAAGACGCGGGATATTTAGTGTCGGTGTCTCGACGCGCCGGAACAGGAAGTAGCAGATCCAGGTCAACAAAGCCAGGAAACCCAGGATGAGAGTGAGGTTCAGGCGCACACCCGGGGGGCCAATCGAATAGCGGGTGGGAACGACAAACAAGACAAGCAGTGCCATTCCTACCAAAGTTGCCGAAGGGTCTCGCAGGATCACCCGCCTGCTTCGTAGGGGTCGGCTGTCGAGCGTCGTCATAGCTCGAGAGGCGTTCGGCTTTCCACCGGTTGATCAGGCGGTTCCAGTCTGAACAGGTCGAGTGAGTCTTGATCAGCTTCAATCCCGTGTCGCGACGGGCGACGCCGGCGTTGCAGCAAGAAGTCAACGAGCTGGGCAATGAGAACGCTGATGAATACGCCGGCAATAGCGATCAGGGTGAGGTTGCGTCCGCGATGCGGGTACGCCGACGAAACGGACGGGTCCACGGACAACAGGTGGGAGGTGACATACAAGTTCGCTGGCGTGTTGAGATCTTTCTGCAGCAACGCCAGTTGCGTGTCGACCTGCTTGATCGCCGCGGACAGCGTCGCGGTGGTACGCGACGCAGAGTCAGCGCCGGCCGTCAGCGCGACGATCCCGCCGATCTTCTCGGCGAATGCCGAGAACCCCCCACCGCCGGCCTGCGCGACTGCCGTGGCGGCCGGCCCAGAGTTCAAGCGAGCCACCAGGGCTGCCTGCGTCGTACCGATACTGCCCAGCGGGTTCACCTGTACCATCGCGGCCTTGGAATCGCCGGTAGAGACCGATGACGGCGGCACCAAGATGACCTGTGCGCCTTGTGAGTAGTCCGGCTTGATACTCCGCGCCTGCAGCACGGTCACCACCGCGGTGATCGCGATGAGCGGCAGGAAGACCCACCAGCGGCGCACGCACGCCGACGCCAAGGTAAAGACATCCATTGCTTTCTAGAACTCCCTCCGCGCCCACTGTGGCGCAAGTACCGGATCTGCGCTCACACTCTCAAGCGAGGACGTCCTTTGCCATCTGGAGTGTCGTGACCCTCAGTCGCCGGTCAGCGATGATGAGTTCATTAGTTCATGTCCTCGATGTTTCGTCTCTGATCCAGACCCTGTTGTTACCAGCACGACTCCACAGCTGTGCGAGCAGCCGGATCCAGACCTGAGTCGCTGCGAACAGCAACGCAGCGTGAAACGTTCGAGGTCGCCGAAACATCTCCATCAGATAGGCGCGCGTCCCTTCCTCGGAGCCCGGATCGACCACCGTGTAGCCCGCGTCGACCATGGCTTGGTTCAGCTCGACCGTGCCCGAGCGCACCCGGACGCTGCGCCGGACGATCGCACGA
Source organism: uncultured Jatrophihabitans sp. (assembly GCF_964244045.1). NCBI lineage: Bacteria > Bacillati > Actinomycetota > Actinomycetes > Jatrophihabitantales > Jatrophihabitantaceae > Jatrophihabitans > uncultured Jatrophihabitans sp. The sequence continues at coordinate 8,294 of NZ_CAXTHK010000060.1, forward strand.
AGCGTACGGGGTCCGCGCACGCCGAGCCCGTGCTCGGTGAGCGTGACCTTCTCGTCGCGGGCGAACAGCGCATTGATGAAGCGATCGTCGGCGATGACATCCGGAAAGTGATCGAACCGCTCGCGGCCCCGCCTGGACACCGCGTAACACCCCGACCCGAGGTATGCAGTCTCGAACACCGGCAGGCTCTGCCACACCCTCAGGTAGGTGCGGGCCGCTCGGCTGGCCCCCGTCGTGTCCACGCGCAGACGTGGCGCGGCCCCGAGCACACTGCTGCCGTCGTCGAGCGTTCGAGCCAGCGCCCGCAGCGTCTCCGTGGCGATGGTCACATCGGCATCGAGGTACACGCGAGGCAGCACCGACGCGGCCCGATCGCCGAGGTTCAGACCGGCGATCTTCGAGGCGGTGTCGGTCTCGACCACCCGGACGCCGTCGGCGACGCGTTGTCGGGCAACCTCGACCGTCGCGTCCGTGCAACCGTTCGCGGCCACCAACACCTCGAATTCACCGGGCTGCGCATCGGCCAGCAACACGTCCAGACACCGCCCCAGCACTGCCGCTTCGTTGTGGGCGGGAATGATCACCGACGCGATCGGGCGCGCGGGGTAGGTCGTCATGCCGACAGCCGGAAGGACGGCCCGGGCACCTCTGTGGCGATCCGGCCGGCGGCCTGGACCAGGTCGGCGGTCGTGAGTTCTTCTGGAGCCCGCACCACTGCGAGCGCACGGTCGCCGAGCATCCGGGCGATCTGGAACTGATGGTCGTCGACATGCTCGCCGTGCGCCTGGGAACGGGGCACCAGGACAGGGCACAGTCCGAGTTGCAGCGCGGTCAGTGCCGAGCCCGTACCGGCGTGGCTGATCACGACGTCGACCGTCTCGAGCTCGGATCGCAATTCAGCGGACTTGAACTCATGGACTACCCGGCCCGGTAGCTCCCTGACACTCGAATCGAGCACCTGCCAGGTCGTCTCGCAGTCGGTCGGCAGCGCGTCCCGGGCGGCGAGCAGCATCCGGTCGAACGGGAAGCCTCGAGCACTGCCAACCGTCACGAGCGCCCGCCGAAGGGGACGGGGTTCGGGTCGGGGCGTTGTGGCCCAGCCGTCGAAGATGCTGCCTCCATACGCCCATCGACCGTCGGCCCAGGACTCGTACTGGGAGTACAGCTTGACCCCCGGGATACGGGCGACAAGCCGCCCGGAGAAGGACGGTCCATCGACGCGGGTCGCGCTCTCGATGTAGTGCGACGGCACACCGCGCAGCCGGGCCGCCGCGAGGAACGGCGGAGCCAGGCTCGCGCCGGTGCTCACGGCAATATCGAAGTCCTGGCAACGCAGGACATCCAGCGCCTTCGTGAGGTGCCGCCCGAGACCTCGAAAGTCGCGGGGACTCGAGTATGTGGCCCACACGACGTCATGACCAGCCAGCATGGACCGGCTCTGCGTCGTGGGCACGGTGACCCACACGGCATTGGCGGGGTCGATGTCCAGCCGCTGCACCAGGTTGGACAGCTGGGTGAGGTGCCCGCCCGCGGTAGCGATCAACAATGCGCGTCCGTCACCGGACTTCGACACCGCCGCCTCCTCGCTCGAGAACCCACAGACTAGGTGACAACGAGAGCGTGCCACCGCTGAACTACAGTCCGTGCCATGAGTGGCCTGTCGTCCGCCATCCGCACGTTTACCGCCGGTCGGACCTGGCAGCAGTGGGCCCGACTCGCCAACTTTGCCGGCTACGACGCGGCGGAGCGCTTCCGGGCCGACATCGCTGCGAACGTGCGCATTTCACCAACTGCGTCGTTCCGCAACGGCGAACGCATCACTGTCGGCGCCGGCTCCCACATCGGGCAGGGCTCGATGCTCTGGGCCGGCGATGAGACGGGGCGCATCACGCTCGGCGACCATGTGCTGCTGGCGCCGCGGGTCTTCATCACAGCGTCGAACTACGACGTCGACAGTGGGCTCGGGCCGGTGATGGACCTCGCGCACCGCGAGGCCGACGTGACCATCGGCGCCAACACCTGGCTGGGCACGAACGTCGTCGTGGTCGCCGGCGTCACCATCGGCGCGGGAGCCATCGTGGCCGCCGGTGCCGTGGTGACCGGTGACGTGGCCGAGAACTCGGTCTGCGGCGGAGTTCCTGCTCGGCACATCCGTTACCGCGGCGCGCCCAAGTGACATTGCACCGGATCGGCGTCAGTCCCGCAGGTTTATTCGACGGGGCGGCCGGCAACGCCGCGGCCCCTTGTGCGCCGGCGAAGCAGCGCCTGGCTGGTCGGCACCCAGGGTCGTCGGAGCGAGTGGCTGGCCATCGATGTCTCTGATGGAGTAGCACGCCTTGGCCAGCAGGGTCCCGGCGTGGAGCTGGGCTACGTATCCACGCCGCAGATGCAGGTTGCCGGCCCTCCGGTTGACGAAGCGCGGCGTCCCCAGGCGGTTGCCGGACCGGCGCCCGACAGCCCTGCCCGGAACGCCGTGTTTGCAGGCGAATTTCGGGTAGCCGCCGATGAGGGAGTTGGTGAGGCTGGTGGTGCAGGGGCTGCCGACGG
>NZ_CAXTHK010000061.1:0-10048 GCF_964244045.1 uncultured Jatrophihabitans sp.
CACAGCCACTGCGGTCTCAAGACCACCGTCCACTTCACCACCGCCCTTTCGGCGTTTTGGCGTACACCGCAACCATCGGCTGCCGACTGCTCGACTGAAGCCTCGGAGCTGGGTGAAATGGGAAATTTCGGACCAGCAGGCAGCGGCATCGCTTGGCATCGGGGTTGGCCGGCGTCGTCGGTGCTGCGTCGAGGGGTGTCGGTAGGTCGAAACGCTGCACAACCGATGGAGCAGCCCTCATTGATCACGACAGGAACCAGCGCCCTTGTGCACGATCGAACCGGCGAGGGCCTGCTCCAGCAGCACCGACTTTCTCAACGCACGCTTCGCCGACCATTACGACGCCGTCTGCGTCCACAAGGGCAGCAGCAATCCATGCGTATTCTGCGGTCGGCCGGTGAGCGCCGCTGCATCGGCCCTTGGCATGCGCACATCTGTACGCACCAGGTTTTCGACGCACGCCCCCTGATGAACGGTCAGCTGCGAAGAGCCATCTGACTGAACCAAACGCGTATACGCGTGCCTGATTGTGGTGGATTAACCCTTACTCTTGCGGTGGCGTTTGGCTTGATACATTGCTTCGTCTGCGAGCTTCACTGCTGTCTGGACTGTTCCGTCCGGCAACAGCGGCGACCAGCCGACGGACGCGGGAATACCTGCGCGGTCGAGTTCCCGGGTCATGCGATGGCCGAGGGCGGGGGCGAGGTCGGCGGGGGTGTTGGTGAGGATGATGCCGAATTCGTCGCCGCCGAGGCGGGCGAGGAAGTCTTCGTCTCGCTTGTAACGACGCATCACTTGCGCGGCGTCACGCAGTAGTTGGTCGCCGGCGCTGTGCCCGCCGGGCCCGTCGTTGACGTGTTTCAAATTGTCTAGGTCGACGATGACGATCACGGTGGGGTCGGCGTAGGTGGCGAAGTCGAGGTCGAGTTGGGCGATCTTGGTGTCCCAGGCGTGGCGGTTGTGAATGCCGGTCAGCGAGTCGGTGGTGGCGTAGGTCAGCGCGGCGTTCGATTCCGCTCGTGCATGGTGCAGGGCTCGGTCGCTGGCCAATGAGATCGAGAGCAGTTCCGAGAGCAGATCGAGGATCGGCCCATAGTGTGCAATGTCGTCGCGGGACACGCGATCTAGTCCGCAGATCGCGCCGAACAAGGTGCCGTCGGGTTCGGCGATCGGAGCCCCGGCGTAGGCCCCGATCTGGACGGCCTGATTGACGGCTGCGGCCGCGTAGAGCGGGATTGCCGCTGCGTCGGGGGCTATGCGCGGTGCCGTGCCGGCGACCATGTGTACGCAGTAGGAGTCGCGCCAGGGGTGGCTGCCGCCGGCGGTGAGTCCGTAGTCGTTGCCGTCGAGGTAGAGATAGGTTTGCTGTTCGTTCTCAACGCGGGTGATCGACCAGAAGGCCATCGGCAGGTGCGCGTTCAGGTAGTCGAGCACCGCCTGGGCAGTGGCCCGGAAGCCGTAGGACTCGGCTGTTCGCGTGCTGACCAGCACGTCGAGGCTCGATGGTTCCGCCGTCGACGGGACGACGAGAGGTTCGGATCTGGACGTCGTCGCGTCACGCCACCCCCGTGACGCTGCAGGCACCCGGCGCTGGTACGCGAGTCGATCGGGCATTGTCTCGCTCGGCGCACGGAGGCGGGCGGCCCGCTGCGAGGGCTCGGACGCGAGGTCCTGGATGAAGCTGCGGGCCGCGTTGATCACGGCGTCACGATCGTGGGTGTAGATGAAGTCGAAGCGGCGTTGCGCAGAGGATCCGGTGTCCCCGCAGTCGCGGGCGACTAGTGCGCCGGCGAAGTGCGGCGACAAGACAATGACGACCCATTCCTTACCGAGCGCAGTGCCGGGCGGTAACGCTCTGATGTAGTAAGCGGGTTCGTCCTTGCGGGTCAACCCGTCGGCGAGCACGACGGTGAGCGCGTTCGAGGCGGACAGCTGACGGTAGCGGGCCTGCTTGGCCTCCGTGAAGAACGCCTGGTCCTGAAACCCGGCGAGTAGCACCGAGGCCTCCGTGCCGTGCGCCGCCCGGTTCTCTAGGTGGGCGCTGATGTGAATGAGGTTCTGCTTCTCGGCGCGCTGTGGTTCGATCGTGGTGGATAGCACCTCGAACGGCGTCCGCCCGTCGAGGGGCGCTACGTACTGACGCAGCGGTATGGGTGCGGCAGGCACGGCGACCGACACCGGTAGCGGTCCTGGCCTGCCGTAGTAGTAGCCCTGTCCGTACGTCGCGCCGAACACCTTGGCTAGCTGCTCGTGGGCGTGGGTTTCGACCCCCTCCGCCAAGATCACAGCGCCACGCTGCTCGGCGTAAGCCCGCACCGCAGCGGTGATGCTCGCCGTTGCCTCGTGAGGCGCTCCTTGGATCAAGGACATGTCGAGTTTGACGACGTCCGGCCGTAGGAATGGCAGCAGCGCGAGGGATGCTTCCTGAACGCCCACATCGTCCAGGGCGACGCCCCACGAACCGAATCTGGCGTCGTCGGTGGCTCGGATCAGGTCCAGCACGTTGCCTTGCACGTCACGTTCGACTATTTCGAGGATGACCCGCAGGTCGAGGCGCGCCCGCTCCTGCATGACAAGCAGATGGGGCGGGCAGTCCATAGCGAGCCCGGCTGGTTCGACGTTGATCAGCCAGGACAGCGTTTCCGGCAACTGGGCCTCAGCGGCGGCATGCATCGCCCGGCTGCGGCACAACCAATCCAACTCGCCGAGACGGCCGGCCTTCTCGGCCGCTTGGATCAACGCCAATGGTGACTCGTACTGCGTGCCCGCCGGGCCACGCGACAGCGCCTCGAACCCGGCGATCGACCCGCTCGCCAGATGCACGATCGGCTGAAAGACGGTGTGCACAGCCTGATCGTCGATGATCGAGTGAATCGAGCATTCCGGCACCACCCTGGCAGGTGTGGCAGGCCCCACGACTGTCATCGGTCTGCTTGCAACCGGTCGACCCGGTCATCTTCTGAGGGGTCTTCGCTCGGGAACGCGTGCCACTGCTGCATCAGATTGAGTTGCTCCGATACTGAAGCTGCTCGACACGTGTGCCCCGGCCCGCCGGCCCTCAACAAGGTCGAAGCTGTGTGCGTCATGACTCCTCCATCGGCAACGACATCGCATTCCTAAGCGCCGATAAGGTTGATGTCGAAGACGCCTGAAAAACTGGACAGTAGCGACGCTTGAAAAGTGAACACTCGACGATTGGAGTGATCACTTTGGAGGACTGGGCGTTGATCCGGAGGCTGGCGGCGGTGGGTGTGCCGATGGCTCGGATCGCGGCGCGGTTGGGGGTCTCGCGGACGACGGTGGTGAAGGCGGTGGCCTCGGACGCGCCGCCTCGCAGTGAGCGGCGGCAGGCTGGGACGGCGTTCACGCCGTTCGAGGCGAGAGTCCATGAGTTGTTGGAGGTTGATGCGGAGCTGCCGGCGAGGGTCATCGGGGAGCAGGTTGGTTGGAGCGGGTCGATCACGTGGTTCCGGGAGAACGTGAAGCAGTTGCGCCCGGAGCTTCGCAAGATCGACCCGGCCGACCGGCTGGTCTGAGAGCCCGGCGATGCGGCGCAGTGCGATCTGTGGTTCCCGCCGCGCAAGATCCCGCTCCAGGATGGGACCGCGAAGCTGCTGCCGGTGCTGGTGATCACCGCGGCGCACTTGGGGTTCATCACCGCGAGGATGATCCCGACGGCAAGACCGAGGACCTGCTGTTGGGCTCGTGGGAGCTGATCAGCGGAGCTGGGCCGGGTGCCGCGCAGGTTGATCTGGGACAACGAACCCGTGATCGGGCGAGGCGCCCGACGAGCAGAGGGCATCGCGGCGTTCATGGTGCCGCTCGCGACGCGGCTGGTGCTGCAGCCGCACGATCCGGAGTCCAAGCGCATCGTCGAGCGACGCAACGGCTGGTTCGAGACCTCTTCATGCCCGGTCGGGCGTTCACCTTGCCGGCGGACTTCAACGATCAGTTCCGCGACTGGCTCACGCGCGCGAACAGCAGGGTGGTGCGCAGCATCGGCGCCTGTCTGTTGCAGCGGCTGCACGCTGATCTGGGCTGTGTCAAAGATCTTGGACAGTTCCTCGCGTTGTTGATCAAGCAGCGGTTGCTGCTCTTTGGTGGTCGGTGAGGGCTTGCGTGGGGGTGCGGTAGCCGAGGCTGGAGTGCCGTCTGCGGCGGTTGTAGAACACCTCGATGTACTCGGCGACAGCGAACCTGGCTCGTGCCGGGTGGGCCAGCTGTAGCGGTGGTAGAGGGCGGCGAAGAAGGCCTCGGCGACGGCGTTGTCCCAGCACACGCCGGTGCGTCCGACGCCGCGCCGCAGGTGTCGCTTGCGGCAGAACTACGCGAATTCGGCCGAGGTGTACTGGGTTCCGCGGTCGGAGTGGAAGATCGCGTCACGACGCACCACGCGGGCGTCGATGCCCATCGCCAGGGCGTCGGTGACCAGGCTGGTGCGCATGTGCTGCGCGGTCTGCCAGCCCACCACCAATGCGGGTCGCCAGGTCGATCACCGTGGCCAGGTAGAGCCAGCCCTCGTTGGTCTTGAGGTAGGTGATGTCACCGACCAGACGGGCGCCGGGAGTGCCGCCGACGGCGAAGTCACGCCCGATCAGATCCGGCGCCGGCACGGGCGCCTCACCGGGCACGGTGGTGCGTTTGTAGGCGCGCGGTTGCACCGCCTGCAAGCCCAAGTCGCGCATGATCCAGGCGACCGTGCCGACCGAGACCTCGTGGCCGGCGTCGTTGAGGTCGCGGGCGATCCGCCGACAGCCATGCACCTGCCTCGACGCGGCGAACGCCTTCGTGATCAGCTCGGCGAGCTGGCGGCGCCGCGCCGCGGTCGGGGTCTCGACCCGGGTCCGCCAGGCGTAGAACGACGAACGCGCCACCCCCAACAGGGCACACATCCACACGATCTTGTAGATGGCCTTCTCCGCCTCGATCAGCGCGCACTTTGCGCTCACCGTGGCGTCCGGGCGAAGAAGGCCGCGGCCTTTTTCAAGAACTCGTTCTCCATCCGCAGAAGACGGTTCTCTTCCTCGAGCTCGCTCACCCGGGCTCGCTCGAGCGGCGACAGCTTTGCTTCCGGCTCTGGATTGGCATCCCGGAACGCTTTCACCCAGTTGCCCAAAGTTTGGGACACGACACCCAGATCACGAGCGACTCCGGCGACCGGCTTCCCGGTCTCGATCACCAGCTGGACAGCCTCAGCCCGGAACTGCGCACTGAACTTGCGACGCTGCTCTGACATGAACAGATCCTCTCGCTTCGAGAGTCACTGCCCAAGATCGTTGGTACACCCCAGGACAACGCCTGGGCCGAGTTCATCCCGTTCCTGGACTACAACGTCGAGATCCGCACCGTCATCTGTTCACCAACGCGATCGAGTCCTTGAACGCCCGGTATCGGCGGGCGATCAAGGACCGCGGCCACTTCCCGAACGAGCAATCAGCCCTGAGATGTCTCTACCTGGCGATCCGATCACTGGACGATGTCGTGTCGCGCCGCGTGGCCGCACAGTTGTTGCATGGTTCGAATGAAGTTGCCACCGAGACCCCGAGCAGGCGTCCGCTGGCCTATGCGCCGCGAGCGCAGAGCGCGAAAGTATGCCGGTGTCCCGCCTAATGCCTAGAGCGTCAGTCACCGGCTGGACCCGGCTCAAGATTTCAGTCCGCAGTCAGCGCAGACGCTGCGAGGGCGGCCGGGTCCGCCGACGCGGTGGATCAAGCAGCAGTTGCGTCGTCGCAGGTTTCCTGCGTCTCCGTGGTGGGCCGCACGCACCTGCTTGTGTGCCAGCCCAGTCTGTGTGACGTCCAGCGCTCGGTTCGCCAGGTCGGGTCGTGCGGCGCTGATCATCCTGCCGGCCGTGTCGATCGCGGACGCGACGTTGCCCAGAGCGCCGCCCGCGCGACGGGCACCATGTCGCCGAGTCCGCCATCCCGGCGTGTTAGTTCCCGCTGTGCACCGTGCCGGAGGTTGCTCCGCCATATTCCGTTCACTGAGAGTGGCCGTTGTGCCGCCTGCACCACGATGTAATGGTCACGCGATGAGCGACGTGCGCGGCGTGACTTTCGATATTCTTCGGTCACACGGTCTGACCACCATTTTCGGCAATCCTGGCTCCAACGAACTGCCCTTCCTCGCAGGCCTTCCCTCTGACTTTCGATACGTGCTTGGCCTGCACGAGGGCGCCGTGATGGCGATGGCTGACGGTTACGCGTTGGCGCGAGGGGGGGCGGCTTTCGTAAATCTGCATTCAGCGGCGGGAACCGGTAACGCCATGGGTGTGCTCACCAACTCGGTCTATTCCCATTCACCGTTGATCATCACGGCTGGCCAGCAAGTCCGCTCCACCATCGGCCAGGAGGTCATGCTCACGAACGTTGACGCAACCGCTTTACCTAAACCCCTCGTGAAATCGAGCTGCGAGCCGGCTTGCGCGCAGGACGTGCCGCGCGCCATCAGCCAGGCGATCCAATTGGCGAATCTTCCGCCAAAAGGGCCGGTCTACTTATCAATTCCCTACGACGACTGGTCCCAAGAGGCGCCGTCGACCGCACGACACCTGATTGGGCGGAGCACCGCCGTAGGCGGCTGTCTGAGCGCGCTGCAACTTGAAGAGCTCAGTAGATTGCTTGACGGCGCGAGCAATCCAGTGCTGGTGCTCGGGCCTGAGGTTGACGCCGAGGCGGCCAACGAGGACGCTGTCCGGTTGGCCGATGCGCTTGCGGCGCCGGTCTGGATCGCGCCCTCTCCGTCTCGTTGCCCCTTCCCGACTCGGCATCCCAGCTTCCGAGGCGTACTTCCAGCCGGAGTTCGCGCTCTGTCCGAGTTGCTAAGTGGTCATGACCTGATCCTGGTCATCGGCGCGCCGGTTTTTCGCTATCACCAATTCGAGCCGGGTGATCTGCTGCCGGAAGGCGCCCGGCTCATGCAACTGACCGGCGACCCCGGCGAGGCGGCCAGGGCACCGGTCGGCGATGCGATCGTCTGTGCTGTGGGCGATGCGGTCGCCCGGATGGCCGTGGCGGTGACCCCTGGCACACGGCCTAAGCTGCCGCCCGTGGTGGATTTCGTGGCGGTTGCGCCGTCGACGGGCGGCAGGATGCACCCGGCCGAGGTGTTCGCCTTGCTTCGCGAATTTGCCCCTGAGGACGCGGTGTGGGTCAAAGAATCTACTTCCACTACCGAAGACTTCTGGGCCCAAGCAGCGATTTCGTGCCAGGGCAGCTACTTCTTCCCGGCCGCCGGTGGCCTTGGCTTCGGGTTGCCGGCCGCGATTGGCGCCCAGCTGGCACACGCCGACCGTCAGGTCATCGGCCTTATTGGCGATGGATCGGCGAACTACGGAATCACCGCTCTGTGGACCGCGGCCGAGTATCAGATTCCGGTGATTATTATCGTCCTCAAGAACGGTACGTACGGGGCTCTGCGCTGGTTCGGCAGTCAGCTCGGTACCGGGGAAACCCCCGGTCTAGACGTTCCAGGTATCGACTTCACCGCGATAGCAACTGGGTTCGGGGTTACAGCGGTCGCCGTGTCCAACGCCGAGGATTTCGTGCACGCCCTTAAGGCTGCGCTATGCGCCAGCAAACCTACCCTAATCGAAGTACAAACGGACGTGCCCAGTTCGGGTTAGGGCGAGCACGCTGATACCCATTAGGAAGCCGTTGTCCCTTTGGCGGCGTTACTGGATCGCGGCGGGGCTCGCGCCTCGGCGGACTCGAGACCTTCACCAAAACTCAGGGGTTCATCGCCTGCAAGAATAGCCGACTACCGCTTCTGAGAGCACGTCATCAATCACCAGCCAAAATTGGAGAAAATGCACGATGAGCGCACCCGACTCCGCCGCTGTGGCATTGCCGGCCAAGAATGGTGTTTTTAGTCGATTCGCGGACTTCCCGCACGAACAGGTGACCTTCTTTCAGGATCCTGACACCGGCCTGAAGGCGATAATCGCGATCCATGACACGACGCTGGGCCCAGGCTTCGGAGGGACACGGTTCTACCCCTACCCGGACGAGGCGGCCGCCCTCACCGACGTCTTGCGGCTGTCGCGCGGAATGACCTACAAGACCGCGGTCACCGGCCTGCCGTGTGGCGGTGCGAAAGCTGTCATCATTGGCGATCCGCTGGCAGTGAAATCCGATGGGCTGCTGCAGAGCTATGGACGATTCGTTCAGAGCCTTGGCGGCCGATATGTCACGGCCGGCGACGTGGGCACCAGCGCCGACGATCTCGACGTAATCGGCCGGACAACCAGCTACGTGCTCGGCCGCAATGAAGTCGTCGGAGGTTACGGCGATAGCGGCGCGATGACGGCGCTAGGCGCCTTTCACGCATTGCGTGCCGGGGCCGAAGACGTATTCGGGACGAGTGACCTGACTGGACGTAGCGTCGGCGTGGAAGGGGCGGGGAAGGTCGGCTACAGTTTAATCCACTTACTAATCGATGCTGGCGCGCGGGTATTCGCATCCGATGTGTCGGCTGCAGCACGCGACCGAGTATTGCGCGACTTTCCGACGGTCGCCGTCGTCGATCGGGTCATCGATGAGGACACCGAGATCTACGCACCCTGCGCCCTGGGGGCGACGCTCACATTGGAGTCTGTGGCGAACATCAAGGCTGCCGTCATATGTGGTGCAGCGAATAACCAGCTTGCAAGTCCAGGGGTCGAGCGTGCGATCCAAGATCGTGGCATTACCTGGATACCGGACTTTGTGGCAAGCGCGGGCGGAGTCACACTCGGGGTTAGCGAATATCAAGGCTCCCCCATAGAGGCGGTGCCCGCCCAGGTAGCGAGGATCTACGACACTGCCCTAAACATTCTCTCAATCAGCCGGCGCGACGGGGTGCTCCCAGGGGTGGCCGCCGAGTCGGTTGCCGAAGATCGAATCCGAGGAGCACGCCGTCACCCGCGTCCGGGCTACCTGCCAGGCGATTAGTAGCGTGTCGCCTCTAGTTTGATGGGTATGTGTGTTCGGCTCGTCTGGTCGATACTTGACCAGAAGGAGTTGGCATGCCTCGTCCGAAGGAGTTCACGGTCTCGCTGACCGCCGGGGACCGCGCGAAGCTGAAGAAGGTGGTCACCTCCGGGCGCCATCCCGCCCGGATGATCACCCGTGCGCGGGTGCTGCTGGCCGTGGACGAGACGCAAGGGCCGGCGGCGGACCGTCGGGTGGTCCCCGAACAGCTGGGTACGTCGTCGAGCACGGTGTATCTGATCGCGAAGGCGTTCACCGAACACGCCGGTCGGGTCGAGGACGTGATCGGGCGCAAGAAACGGGTTACCCCGCCGGTGGAGCCGAAGGTGACCGGTGATGTCGAGGCCCGGGTGATCGCGTTGGCGTGCAGCCAGCCGCCGGCCGGGCGGGCGCGGTGGACGCTGCGGCTGTTGGAAAGACAGGTGGCCCTGACCGAGGGGATACCGCCGATGGATCACTCCACGATCGGGCGGGTCCTAAAAAGGGGGCGCTTAAGCCTCACCTGAAGGCATGCTGGACCATCCCACCGAAGCACAACGCGGCGTTCGTCGCGGCGATGAAAGACGTGCTCAGCGTTCTACACCCGCCGCTACGACCCGACCTGCCCGGTCATCGTGATGGACGAGAAACCCCATCAGCTGCTTGCCGACGCGAGAGACGGCGCGCCCGTCGCGCCGGGGCGGGCGGCCCGCGAGGACTCCGAATACGTCCGCCACGGCACCTGCTCGATCTTCGTCTGGGCCGAACCGTTACGCGGCTGGCGCCGCGCCTACGCCGAACCCACCCGCACCCGCCTCGACTGGGCCCACGGCGTCGAACACCTGCTGGACGTCGACTACCCCGACGTGGAAAAGGTCGTGCTCGTCATGGACAACCTCAACACCCACAACATCGCCTCGCTCTACCAGGCGTTCCCGCCCGAGAAGGCCTACGCCCTCGCCCAACCCCTGGAGATCCACCACACCCCCAAACACGGCTCCTGGCTCAACACCGCCGAGATCGAACTGTCCTGCCTGACCAAGCAAGGGACTGCCCCGGGTTCGGTTGACTCTCGGGGTGTGTTGATCAGGCCGCGGTTG
>NZ_CAXTHK010000062.1:0-9346 GCF_964244045.1 uncultured Jatrophihabitans sp.
GACCTTGGCCAGGCACTGGACGTGACCCCATTCAACAAGTAGCCGCGTTGAGCGCCACCGCGCTCTCATGCCGCGTTTCGGGCTACCGCGCTGTCATGTGCCGAACGGGCGACTCTGCCGATGAGCAGTGAGACGATTCCTGCGGTATCCAAGTTGGAGGTCCGCGCCATCCCTGGTCTACGGACGTCGCGCGAAGGCTTGAAGACGCCGCTACTGGCGATTGGATCAACGAGCGACTGCTGGATCACCCAACGACGGGAACCACCCAACGCAGCGCATCGCTTCCATGTTGGTCTTGCCGGCGGCGGTTTTGTGGTCGTAGTAGGTGCGTGCTTCATGCCGTGGCGCAGCGCGGTGAGGGCCATGATGTGCAGCGTGTGGTTGATCCGCCGGTTCCCTGCCCGGGACAGCCGATGCCGGTGCTGGTCACCGGAGGAAGCGTCGAGCGGTGCGGTGCCGTTCCAGGACGCGACGCGGCCTTTGTCGGCGAAGCGGGTGATGTCCCCGACGTCGCCGAGCAGCCGCGCTGCACCGGAGGCTCCGATCCCGGCCAGCTCTATCAGGGTGGAGCCGGTGGCCGCGATCAGCTCGTGCAGTTCGGTGGTGGCGGTCTTGATCCGCTGGTCGATCGCGACCAGTTCGGCGATGTGCTCAGCCGCGAGACGATGCCTCGTCCGCCCGACGACGTCACGCGGTCGCACGCTCGCGAGCAGCGCCTTGGCCTGGGCTGCGGACAGGTCCTTCTTCGCCCCGCCGGGCAGCAACTCCAGCAGCAGCCGGTGGATCCGGTTCACCGTCTGCGTGCGGGTGACGCCGAGCTCGTCGCGCCGGTCGATCGACAACCGCAGCGCCACCGTCGCATCATCGGCCGCGATCACCCGCAGGTTGCTGCTGCGCAGCCCGACCAGGGCGACCGAGGCGCGTCCACCGGGTCGGTCTTGCGGCCCTGGCCGGTGGAGAACACCCGCGCCCGCGCCGACAGCGTCGCCGGCACATCCACGACCGGCTCACCGTCGGCGACGAGCCGCTGCGCGAGGTGCCGGCCCACACCGTTGCAGCCCTCGACGGCCCACACCCGGTCCGGGTGCTTCCGGCCGGCCGCGAGCATGGCTTGGTAGCCGTCCCGGTCGGTGCCGAACCGGCCCTGGTCCAGGACCTGTTCCCGGCTGTTGATCACCTCGATCGTCGCCGATCGCTTGTGCGGATCCATCCCGATCACTACTCGTCCCACGCTGCTCACCTCGTCCTAGTTGACCGACAGAAATCGACGAGGAGGGCAGCGCTACTTCGAGCTGGGCAGACCCCTCTTGAGCCTCTCCACGCCAGACGGTGATCGGCGGGATCGCATGCCATGAGTGAGTCTCACGAAACCGCCGTGGACAGCCGCGTTGCGAGCGCCCCACCGACCACCTCGACCAGACCTTGGCCAGACGCTGGACGTGACCCCATTCAACAAGTAGCCGCGTTGCGAGCGCCCCACCGACCACCTCGACCAGACCTTGGCCAGACGCTGGACGTGACCCCATTCAACAAGTAGCCGCGTTGACGGTCGGAACTGATGGCCAGGCTGACTGCACTTGCAGCCGGAGGCGCGCTCCGAACTCGGCCCATTTCTTGGGAGGCAGCGAACGCGCTCTTCATCCATCGCCGACGCCTTGGCAACCCCCTGCGTCCTGTCTCGGCCCGGGAGGGCAGGCTTGTTGCGATCCACCCGCACGGATGGCCTCCGGAGTTACCTCCCGGCCCACCACCACATCAAGGAGTTTCATGGCTGAGCAGCCTTTCCAGAACGTCACCTTCCCGAGCAACGAGGGAACGGCCCACGGCTATTTCGCCGTGCCCGAGAGCGGGTCCGGACCCGGGCTTATCGTGATCCAGGAATGGTGGGGGCTGGACGACGGCCTCAAGAAGGTCGTCGACCGCTTCGCCGCCGAGGGGTTCGTCGCGCTCGCCCCCGACCTCTACGGCGGCCGCGTGGCCCACGACTCGGACGAGGCCGGGCAGATGCTTTCATCGCTGCCCGTCGCGCAGGCGACCAAGGACCTCTCTGGTGGTGTCGATTTCCTCATCGGCCACGATGCGGTCAAATCTTCGACCGTCGGCGTTGTCGGCTATTGCATGGGCGGGGCCTTCGCGCTGCTCCTGGCCGCCCAGCAAGGCGACCGCATCTCGGCAGCCGTGCCCTATTACGGCGTCGGCCCTGGCACCCCCGAGAGCTACGCCGGGATCACCGCTGCGGTCCAGGGCCACTACGGGACGCAGGACCAAATAATGTCGGCCGACGAGGCCCGTAACACCGAGGAGCAGATCCGGTCCGAGTCCGGTGCCGAGGTCGAGTTCTTCTACTACGACGCCGGTCACGCCTTCATGAACCCGGACGACAAGATGGGTACCCACAAGCCCGAACTCGCCGAGCAGGCCTGGTCACGCACCCTTGAGTTCCTACGTTCCAAAGTGCAGTGAGGCTGTCCCGCGGCGGAGCGCCTTTCGCGTCCCGCCGCGGGCTCCCCGCCGCCGGCAGGCGTCACCGCGCTCTCATGCCGCTGTTAGGTGCTGCCGGCACGGTTTCTGCAACGATCAGGTTCGTGGACGAGGCCGATAAGTTTCGCAAGAAGGTCCGGGATCTCAGTGTCGAGACGCGCGAGCTGCTCGCGATGGGCGCGAGCTACTGGGACGGGCCGGGTCACGCTGATCGGCGCTTTGCTGCGCTGATGAAGTTCGCTGAGCGCGAGCACCCTGATCTGCAGTTCAGGCGTATTGCGGCCAGCTTGAGAGCGAACGAGCCCCTCTCGGTCCTCGACTTGACCCGCGCGTTGCTGGCAATTGAAATTGGCTGGGTCAGCGCCGTGCTGGGGCCAAGCGATTGGGAGAACGTGTACGGCCTCGATCAGGACTCAGAGACGTTGGAGGCACTGCGGGCTGCGCAGGACGAGCTGAGCGACCGAGGTATACCGGCCAGCGGCACCGATCCCTTCGGCTTCGATCGATCGCCGTTCTGACTGGCTAAGCGTTTTGCCGCGTTCTTATGGGGCGCGAGGGCGAAGCCACCACTCAGGGGCGTCGAGCGGAGCGATGCCGTGAGCCGTCCGATAGCGGAGCGGCAGGTGACGTTCCGTCCGCATACCTAGCGCCAAACCTAGATAGGCGGAAGTTCACGTCCGAATCAGACGCGCGATTCAGCCACACCCCTCTAATCGCTGCCGACCAGCGCTTGTCTCGGCGACCACGCGCTTCGATCGCATCAATGACCGCGGACCTTGATCGACCGGCTCCAGCAACTCCTCAAGCGGTCCAGCAGCGACGAGCCCCACCTCGTCGTCGTCCGTGGCCACCTCCAGCAGCGAGGCGATGAGCTCGACCGCCCCCTCCCAGGCCGGTTCACCGACGAGGTCGTGCACGCAGTCCCATGCATCCATCTCGGCGGTGGCTCGGGCGCGGTTTGGAAGTCGTTGATAGCGCCAGTAGTTCGCGGCAAGGTCGGCTAGTGACGACCATTCCCGCACGGTATCGAATCCGTCGAGCCGCACACGTCCATCCGGGCCCACCCACGCGCTGTCCATCGTCCGATTGTCCATAGGCCGCTAGCGCTCCCTTGCCGCGGTGAGCGCCGTGGTCGTTGGCCTAAAGTTGTCGCGTGCCTTCTCGCAACGGCTGGGTTCCGCTCGGCCTGACGATCGTTGGCATTGCTGTGGCCCTCTTGCTGTCGGTCGCATTTGACGGAGGGTGGCGCTGGCAGCTGATCATCCCAGCGGTGGTGATCGCTGCGATCTCAGCGTTCAGCTGGCGTGTAGCCCGCCGCCCCTGACGCTTGTTGCTCGAGCTCATGCCGCTTAGCTTAGAGCGCCGTCCCAGCTGGTCTGTGCCGGAGATGACGGTGTGGGCGCTGCGGTAGGAGCGACTCCCTAAAGCACGAGATACTGGTGTCATGGCAAAGAAAATAGTTACGACGACCGAGTTCACCGACGATCTGGACGGCGGCGTAGCCGCCGGCACTGTTTCCTTCAGCTTCGACGGCAGCAACTTCGAGATCGATCTCAGCAAGAAGAACCGCAACGCTATGCAGAAGGCGCTCAAGCCCTACATCGAGCACGCCCGCAAGACACGCTCTGCGCGAACCCGGCATACCACGACCAGCACAGCAAACCGCCGAAGCGACCTCGCCGCCATCCGCACATGGGCGACAGACAACGGGTTCAAGGTCTCCGAGCGTGGCCGGATCAGCCAAGAAGTCACCCAGGCTTACAACGCCGCTCACTGACATCCGGCCTCCGCCGCAGCGCTTTTATTGGCACGCCCGGCGCGACCGAATCGCCGTCACGAGCAAACGCACCGATCATTTCGATGACAGGGTGTCGAGACCGGTCGTTCGTGTGATGATCGTGGGCGTCGCCGGCGGCTTCTTCGGAAGGGAATCGCGTGCGGTTGGGTGAGCAAATGGTCGACGCGATCGATCACTGGGGTGCACCCTTTCAGGTGGACGCAGCGCTTCGCGTTGTCACCAGCCGCGGCGTTGGCTACATCGACGGAAACGTGCACACTCACCGGGGGCGCTTCGGCGTCTGGTACCCAGAGATGCGCGACGGCCTGGCAACGAGCTTGGACGAGGTCGAGTCGATGACGGACGAGGCCTCGATCTGGATCACCGGGTTCCTCGAAGGAGACTCACCCGACCTCTACGATTACCTCGGCGCCGACGTCGACGAGACCCCCGAGGAGCTCGCGCGGTGGCAGGCCTTCTGCGCCCGGTTCGTGCAGACCGGCGTATGGCCGGCTCTCAACGCAAGACCGACCCAGCCCGTTCCAATCAGTGACGCGGGGCGTATCCACATGAAGCTCGAGGGCTGGATCCCTTGGTCCTACGTGGGCGAGCGGGTGTGGGTCCAGCGCGCCGATGCATGGGTCGAGGCGGACCCGCAGCCCGACGTCGATGCGTGGGGGTTCCTGCACGACAGCACCTGCCAACACCAAGGGTGGCACGAGAACCTCGACGATCTTCCTGCGGAGTGGGAGATCTGTGTCGACTGCGGCTTCGTCCACTTCCAGCCAGAAGTCGATCACATCGCCCTGAACGAGGCCTGACCCACAACCGCGCTCCTCCCGCCGCGTTGGGGGTGCCTGCGTCCGTGCGACGCGGGATGATCAGCGAACGATTCAAGTTGTTCGGGCTGAATGTCGAGGCCAAGAGCCTGGATCGTGCCGAAGAGGCCGAGCACTCAAGGTTCATGAACCTCAACGATGAGGTACTCGTACAAGTACAACGGCTTCAGCGTCCTGGCCGTGTCCAATACGGCGGCTTCGGCGAGCTGATCGACGATGGCTGGAACGTCGAGGACATCGCTTCCGTCGTCGACTCGTGACCCACAGCTTCGTATCTATCGCTGACCTTCATACTGCCGATCGCCGGGTTCGTGAAACAGGCCGGTGTCACCGACGTCGACGATGTCATCTCCTGGGTACAGGCCATTCTCGAGCAGAGTCGATCGGGCAAGGTTCTCCCCAGACCCCTGGTATGTGACGAACTCAAGCGGGCCGGCGTCTCCAACAACCCGGCGAGCGCAGTCACGCTGTGGAGCGATGCCGCTGGAAGTCACGCCGCGGGTCTCACAGCGCTGAACGCTGGACTGCGTATCGACGAGATCGTCCAATCGCGCTCTCAATGCCGCGTAGTGCGCGGCCCGCATGCGACCCTGACGTCGTGGAACAGGCACCCGAGCAGTGGTCGACGCTGCACTTCTCGCAGAGCAACCCGAGGGCGGCGGCCAGGGGCGATGTGTCGGCACTGCTGCGACGAGTTGCCGTCAGCCTCGATCTGCTCGGCGACGTCCAAGTCGGCGACATCACCTTCCACTCGGAGATGACCGACGGCGAAGACGATCTGACCATGACCGTCTATTACGACCGCGAGCCACGACGGCGTTAACCCACCGCGCTCTCATGCCGCGTTGAGCGCCACCGCGCTCCAGCACGGGCTGCAGACGTGGCCGGAGGAAAGCTGAGCTCCGTCAGCGTCATCTGCGAGAACGTGTACGGTCGGCGATCCGCCTTCGGGTCTGACGGGCTCACGATCCATGTCGTGGACGCCGTCAAGAA
The DNA here is from genome assembly GCF_964244045.1 of uncultured Jatrophihabitans sp. Lineage (NCBI taxonomy): Bacteria > Bacillati > Actinomycetota > Actinomycetes > Jatrophihabitantales > Jatrophihabitantaceae > Jatrophihabitans > uncultured Jatrophihabitans sp. Next base: position 6,091 of record NZ_CAXTHK010000062.1, read on the forward strand.
TTGGGTTCGACGAGCGGGGCACTAACTTCGACGCTTCGCGCATTGGCGAATGGGCCGCGAGAGCTGAACGGTCCGCCCCACCGGGCAAGAGTGCGAGCACGCCGCTGTGTGCCAGGCTCGCTGTATGGGCAATCTCGAGCCGCTCCGATCGGGTCACGCAGAAGCGGTGCTGGCCTTCGAACGAGGCAACCGCGCGTACTTCGCTACTTCGATCTCGGACCGTGGCGACGCGTTCTTCGAGCAATTCGCTGCGCGTTTCCAAGACTCCCTCGCGGAACAAGACGCGGGCAACTGCGCGTTCTTCGTCCGCCTCGACGACGACGGTGAAGTCATCGGTCGGTTCAACCTCTACGACGTCGCGAACGGAAGTGCCAAGGTCGGCTACCGCGTGGCCCTGTGCGCCGCTGGTCAAGGCATCGCAACAGCGGCGGTACGGGAATTGTGCGAGATCGCATCGCGCTTGGGACTCCACACTCTCACCTCCGCTACCTCCCGTGGCAATATCGCGTCCCAGAAGGTGCTTACCAAGGCTGGCTTCGAGCCCGCCGGCGAAGCGGATCCGTCTGAACTCGGCGGCAAGCAGGGCGTCCGATATCGACGCGGCCTCAGCGCAGTTTGACGAGGGTCGACCTTCCGAGACGAGGGGCATCTGGCGAGGATCAATTCCGGAAGCGGATTGGCTTGTGGGACGGAGAGCCCACCGAGTCGCCAATATCAAGGCGGTCTCATGCCGCATAGTGCACCATCGCGCGTTGGGTCGGGTCGTCAGACCCACCTACTATCAAGCGATGCCGGATCCCATCTTCGCGCATCCACGTCTGGCGCAGGTCTATGACACATTCGACGGGCCGCGTGACGACCTTGCCGCCTACGTTGCGATAGCCGATGAGCTGAATGCGCGACGTGTAGTCGACCTCGGCTGCGGCACCGGCAGCCTTTCTCTCTTACTGGCGCGCACCGGTCGGCACGTTATCGCCCTTGACCCAGCTCGAGCCTCCCTCGACGTTGCGCGAGCCAAGCCGCACGCAGAGGAAGTTACCTGGGTCGAAGGCACTTCAGCCGTCATCCCCGCTGACGCGAATGCAGATCTTGTTGTGATGACCGGCAACGCTGCGCAGGCCGTAGTCGAAGATCAAGAGTGGACTGCGTTGCTACACGATGTCTACAGATCACTTGTCCCCGGCGGCTGCTTCACCTTCGAGACCAGACGGCCCGAGCGGCGTCCTTGGGATGCGTGGGCAACCGCAGGCGAGCCGGTGACAGCCAACATCCCCGGCCTGGGGGTCGTAGAGCAACGCAGGCAGCTCATCAAAGTCGACCTACCACTTGTCTCATTCCGGCTGACCTACCGCTTCCTCAATGAGGACACCACACACAGCTCAGACTCCACGCTGCGCTTTCGCGGCCAAGAGGAACTCACAGCCTCGCTTATGGCAACCGGCTTCACCGTCCGCGACGTGCGAGAAGCGCCCGACCGGCCCGGCCGCGAGCTTGTATTCCTCGCCCACCGCCCCCGAGACTGAACAATCCGCGGACGGTCCAGGGACGCTCCCCGTTTGCTTTCAGCAGACTGCGCTACCGCGCTCTCCTGCCGCGTTGAGCGCCAGCGGGGGCTTTGACGTGCAACCTGGCTCAGGTTGTCCAGCCGGGGTCGACCTCGTCCGGGACGCGACCATCCAGTAGTCGGGCAAGATCGCTTTCAGGGTCTTCCACACGATGACGCTCGGGTCGACAGCGTCTGCGACCGCAACCTGCACCGCTGGTCCGTACACGGCCAGTCGTTCACGGCAGGCGCCACACGGGGCCAGCACGACCACTTGGCCACCAGGTCGCCGATGCAGGCAGACGGAGGCGACGATCGCCTGATTGAGCCGGTAAGCGCCGCAGTAGGGCTCCACCTCGTGGCAGACCTCCACCGAGGGGTTCACCGCCGTCGGCGCGGTCCCGGTCAAGATCGTTCCGTCGGCCAGCAGCATGGCTGCCGCGCCACGATGCTTGTCATCCGGGAACCGCTGATCAATGAGCTCCATGCACGCTGCCACTGTGTCTCAAGCAATGACGCGACCATGGTCTGGCAGCCTAGCGACGCACCGCCAGGCCGTGCTATGCCGCGCTGTCTAGGGTCAGGAACCCGACGAGCTGGCGCTGGCGATGGGTGGCGCGATCCCCGATTGACCGAATATGGCGGGGTAATGCGGGCTGATCCATTTTCCGAAGGCGCCGGTTCGACCCGAAGCAGTGAGACTGACGATCTCCCGTCCCTGTGCATCGCAGACGACGAGGTCGCTGCCTACGAACGCATACTGTCCCGGCGCACCGAACAGGGCCGTGTTCAGTTTGCTGACATCCCTGGCTGTCAAGGTTTCAGGAGTGGAGTCAACGACATGCACGAAGGCAGCTGGCCCGTCAGCGTCGAGTAGCCGAACGTCGGCAAGCTGCATGTGTGCTGCAGAAACGACGGAACGAAAGGAAGCGCGCAGCACGGCGCCACTTTTGCCCGCCGCCGAGAACGACTGTCTTGGAACAACATCCCCGTTCGCGACCTGCGACAGCTGCGCAGTGGAGCCGTCTGGCTTTCGGGCCGTCACAACCACGCCAGCAATAACGTTACCGAGGTCTGCCTGACCGTCATTGGCCAGCTCCGCGACGGCACCCTCGACCAAATTCGTCTCCCAGAGGGCATGCGTCGTGTCATCACCCGAGAGATTGTCGAGCTTCACGGTGACGTCCAGCCAGGGAGCACGCGAAGCGAAACCGCGCGGCGCTGCCCCGACACGGGCACTGACGATGCGAGTCCCGCCTAGACCATCAACCACTTGCCGGAGCGCCGTTGGCACGTCCAACGGCCCAGCCGAGCTGCTGTGCCCCCCAACTGGCGCGAGCTGTGCTGGGCTGACAGTCCGTACACCATTACTTGAGCTCGACCGGACCTCCCGCTGTGCGGAGGATTGTTCAGTCCAGGCGCCGCCCTTCTCATTCCGGCCCGACCCGCAGGCTGCCAGTAACAGCGCAACAATGACGCTCGCGGTCGCTACCCTCACATACCGCTTGACGCACCTCACTGGCTGAGGATGGCCGCTAGCGCTCGGACGAGCTCGTCAAGCCGCTGAACATCGCGTGAACTCCCTCGCTGTCCGTCGCAGGGCCGCAATAACCGCTCATGCCACGTTGAGCGCCACCGCGCTCTCATCAGCGTGAGTCGTTTTGGTCAAGCTGTTGGTCGGTGCCCTGGCCCGTCGTCGGTCCCTGCATAGCT
>NZ_CAXTHK010000063.1:0-8821 GCF_964244045.1 uncultured Jatrophihabitans sp.
CGAGGCGATGAGCTGGGCCGGCGGCGACTACCGGTTGTTTATGACCGTGCTGGACACCCTGCAAGGGATCACCGCCTACTCCAGCACCCACCGGCTGTTCACCGAAGGCCAACGCCTAGCCATGATCGCCCGAGACGGCGGGTGCGCGTTCCCCGGTTGTCTCGCCCCGCCGGGCTGGTGCCAAGCTGCGCACATCATCGACTACATCAACGGCGGACCAACCACCGTGGCCAACGGCATGCTGCTGTGCGGGTTCCACCATCGCGAGTACGTCCGGCAGGGCTGGACCGTCCGCCTCGTTGACGGCCGACCAGAATGGACGCCGCCACGATGGATCGATCCCGAGCAAAAACCCATCCGCACGTAGCTGTCGCGCGCCGTAGCGCGATGGCAAGGCATCTCCGCCAGTCAACGTTGTCGGCGCCAAGCGTCGGCAACGAGGTGGGCCCACAGGTGGTAGGTGGCGTACGTGCGGTAGGGCGCCCAATCCGGGCGTCCGCCGGCGAGGTCGACGCCCAGGTCTACCGCGGCGCGCTTGACGACGAGGTCCGAGGCCAGCAGCACGTCCCGGTCGCCGCCGACGCGCATAGCGAGGTAGTCCGCCGTCCACGGGCCGATGCCCGGCTGGGCGAGCAGTGCCGCCCGGTCGAGCGGGCCGCCGAGCAACAGCGAACCGTCGGCAACCGCCGTCGCCAGCGCCTGCACCGAACGCCCGCGCGCCCGCGGCATCGGCAGCGTCGCCGGGTCCAGCGCGGCCAGCCGGTCAGGCGTCGGAAAGCGCCGCCACGAGCCGAAAGCCGGCTCGCCGTGCTCGGCAACGATGCGGCCGAGCACCGTCCGGGCCCCGGCGAGCGAGATCTGCTGGCCGACGACGGTGCGCACCGCAGTCTCGAACCCGTCCACCGATCCCGGGGCCCGCATGCCGGGGCGACGGTTGAGCAGCGGCGCGAGGTCCGGGTCCGCGCCGAGCAGGTCGTCGACGTGGTCGGGACGCAGGTCCAGATCGAGCAGGAATCGGCAACGGGCCTCGAGCTCGTCCGGCAAGCCACCGTCGGCTCGCAGCTCAACCGCTCCGTCCACCGGCTCGAGCGCTACCAACGCCGGCCCGTCGACCGTCTCGATCACGCGGGTGTAGACCCCGTCGACGTAGGTCTCGAGTCCGGGAACCGCGTGCGCGCCCAGGAAGTCAAGGGTGGCGGCCGCGTCCATCGGTGGCCGAAAAGACAGACGACGCTGCACCGCTCGAAATTACCCACCCTTACACTGCCCCGGTGAAGGGCATCGTCCTGGCCGGTGGCAGCGGCACCCGTCTGCATCCGTTGACCCGCAGCGTGAGCAAGCAACTGCTGCCCGTCTACGACAAGCCGATGATCTATTACCCGATCTCGGTGCTGATGTTGGCCGGTATCCGCGACATCCTGATCATCACCACCCCGCATGATCAGGAGCAGTTCCAGCGGTTGCTGGGCGACGGCGCGCAGTGGGGTATCTCGCTGTCGTATGCGGTGCAGCCGTCGCCGGATGGGCTGGCACAGGCGTTCCTGATCGGTGAGGAGCACCTGGCCGGGGAGCCGGCGGCGTTGGTGTTGGGTGACAACATCTTTTACGGCAATGGCATGGGGACGCGGCTGATCGATACCGTGCAGCGGGTCGAGAGCAACGGCGGTTGCGCGCTGTTCGGGTACCGCGTGCGCGACCCCGAGCGCTACGGCGTCGCCGTCGTCGACGCCGACGGCAAGGTGATCGACATCGAGGAGAAGCCGGACAAGCCGCGCTCGAACCTCGCTGTCACCGGCCTGTACTTCTACGACGCGCACGTCGTCGAGTACGCGCGGGGGTTGCGGCCGAGCGCGCGCGGCGAGCTGGAGATCACTGATCTGAACCGGGCGTACCTCGAGCGGGGGACGGCCGAGCTCATCGACCTGGGTCGCGGCGCAGCGTGGCTCGACACCGGCACCCAGGACTCCCTGCTCGAGGCCGCGCAGTACGTCCAGGTCCTGCAGCACCGCCAGGGCATCACGATCGCCTGCCTCGAAGAAGTCGCGATGCGGCGGGGGTTCATCACCGCCGCGCAGGCGCTCGAGATCGGCGTCGACATGGGCAAGTCCAACTACGCCGAGTACTTGCGTCGCACTGCCCAGGAGTTCATCGATGGCAACTGAGGTGTTGGCGATGTCCGTCGAGGAAACGAACATCGACGGGTTGGTCAAGATCACAACGAAGGCGGTGACGGACGAACGCGGGACGGTGCGCGAGTTCTTCCGTACCTCGGGGTTTGCCGAGGCCGGCGTCGACGTGCCCGAGCGGTGGGCGCAGATCAACCTGACCCACACGCGTCAGGGTGGACTGCGGGGGTTGCACGGCGAGGCCGCCGACAAGCTGATCGGCATCGCGGCGGGGGAGGCGTTCGGTGCCTGGCTGGACACCCGCGTCGAATCGCCGACGTTCGGCGAGGTGCACACCGAGCAGCTGTCGGTCGGCACGCAGATGTTCGTGCCGGCCGGGGTGTGCAACGGCTTCCAGGCCGTCTCGCCCGACGGCTGCCAGTACCTGTACTGCTTCGGCGTCGAGTGGACGCCCGGCATGGCCGGCGTGGCCGTCACCCCGCTCGATCCGAACCTGGGCATCGACTGGCCGATCGCTCCGGATCCCACCGACCCGGCGATGGTGTCGGTCAAGGACGCGAACGCGCCCCGTTTTCACGAGCTGTAGAGGACGTCATGCGGGTACTGGTCACCGGCGGCGCCGGGTTCATCGGGGCGAACTTCGTGCACCACACTCATCTGCACCGCCCGGACGTGCAGGTGACGGTGCTGGACAAGCTGACCTACGCGGCCAACCCGGCCAGCCTGCAGGGCACCGGGGCGCAGCTGGTGCACGGCGACATCGCCGACGCGCAGCTCGTCGACCGGCTCGTCGCCGACAGCGATCTGGTGGTGCACTTCGCGGCCGAGTCGCACAACGACAACTCGCTGCGTGACCCGTCACCGTTTGTGCAGACAAACCTGGTCGGGACGTTCACGATTCTCGAGGCGGTCCGCACGCATGGGGTGCGGCTGCACCACATCTCTACCGACGAGGTCTACGGGGACCTCGAGCTCGACGATCCGGCGAAGTTCACGCCCGATACGCCGTACAACCCCTCCAGCCCCTACAGCTCGACGAAGGCCGGCTCCGATCTGCTCGTGCGGGCCTGGGTGCGCAGCTTCGGCATCGTGGCCACGATCTCGAACTGCTCGAACAACTACGGGCCGTATCAGCACATCGAGAAGTTCATCCCGCGCCAGATCACCAACGTGCTGTCCGACCTGAAACCCAAGCTCTACGGCGCCGGCGAGAACGTGCGCGACTGGATCCACGTCGAGGACCACAACGCCGCAGTCTGGACGATCATCGACCGCGGCCGCTCCGGCGAGACGTACCTCATCGGGGCCGACGGCGAGCGCAACAACAAGGACGTCCTCGAGCTGATCCTCGAGCTGATGGGCAAACCCACCGACGCCTACGAGCACGTCACCGACCGCGCCGGGCACGACCTGCGCTACGCCATCGACGCCGGGAAGCTGCGCGACGAGCTCGGCTGGGCGCCGCGCTACCCCGACCTGCGCGCCGGGCTGGAGCAGACGGTTGCCTGGTACACCGCGCACCGCGACTGGTGGCAGGCCACCAAGGCCGCCACCGAGGCCCGCTACGCCGAGGTGGGCCAGTGACCAGGTGGTTGATCACGGGTGCGGGTGGGCAGCTGGCGACGCACGCATTCGAGCAGCTCACCGACGCCGGTGACAACGTCGTCGCCCTGGACGAGCACCAGTTCGACATCACCGACGCGGACATCGTGACCGCCACCCTGGCCGAGCACCGCCCGGACGTGCTACTCAACGCCGCTGCCTACACCGCCGTCGACGCCGCCGAGGAGCACGAGGACGTCGCGAGCCGCGTCAACGAGCTCGGCCCGCGGTTGCTGGCCCAGGCGCTGAGCAGCCAGGGCGGCCGGCTGCTGCACGTGTCCACCGACTACGTCTTCGCCGGCGACGCAACGGCTCCGTACGAGATCGACGACCCGGTTGATCCGCAGAACGCCTACGGCCGTACGAAGCTGGCCGGCGAGCGGGCGGTGCGCGCGGCGCTGCCCGATCGGTCCCACGTCGTGCGGACGGCGTGGGTCTACGGTGGCCCGAGTGCCAATTTCGTCGACACCATGCTGCGTCTGGAGCAAGAGCGCGACACCGTCAACGTCGTCACCGACGAGGTCGGCTGCCCGACCTACGTCGCCGACCTCGCCACCGGCCTGATCGCGCTGGGTCGCGCCGGCGTCCCGGCCGGCACCCTGCACTTCGTCAACAGCGGGCAGGCCTCGCGCTTCGACTTCGCTCGCGAGATCTTCCGACTCGCCGGCGCCGACCCCGAACGGGTGCGGCCGACCGACAGCTCGTCCTTCGTCACGGCCGCGAAGCGCCCGGCCTGGTCGGTGCTCTCGAGCGCGGCCTGGGTCGCGGCCGGGCTCGCGAAACCGCGGCGCTGGCAGGATGCGCTCGCCGACAAGCTGTCGCGCCCCTGACCCCGTTCAGCCGGTGTTTCGCAGGCCGGCGGCGACGCCGTTCACGGTGAGCAGCAGGGCGCGGCGCAGATCCGGCGACGCGTCGGACTCGTCGGTGGCCCGCACCCGCGCCAGCAGGTCGACCTGCAGGTAGGAGATCGGGTCGAGGTAGGCGTCGCGAACGCCGAAGGTGCGCTGCAACACGGGGGAGTCGTCGAGCAGGCGTTTCTCACCGGTCACCTGCAGCACCTCGTCGACCGTGCGTTCGTGCTCTTCGCGCACGACGTCGAACAGGTGCTGCAGCGGTTCGGGCACCAGCGTGTGGACGTAGTGGGCGGCGATCTCGAGGTCGGTCTTGGCGAGCGTCATCTCGACGTTCGACATGAACGTGCGGAAGAAGTGCCACTCGGCGAACATCTCGCCGAGCACGTCCTCGAGACCCTCCTTGCGCGCCGCGGCCAGGCCGGTGCCGACGCCGAACCAGCCCGGGACGATCTGCCGGGACTGCGTCCAACCGAACACCCATGGGATCGCGCGCAGGCCCTCGATGCCACCACCGCCCGACGGTCGCTTCGACGGTCGCGAGCCGATGTTCAACGACCCGAGCTGCTCGACGGGCGTAGCCGACATGAAGTAGTCGGGCAGATCCTTGTGGTCGACGAAGGCCCGGTAGGCGGCGTAGGCGGTGTCACTGACAAGCGTCATGCACTCGTCCCACCGGTCGAGCTGCGCGCCGGACTGGCGGGGCGATCGGTGCAGGGTCGACGCCCGCAGCGTGGCTGCGACCGTCAGCTGCAGGTTCTCGCGCGCGAGGTCGGGCAACGCGTACTTGTCGCTGATGACCTCACCCTGCTCGGTGAACTTGATCTCGCCGTCGAGCACGCCCCACGGCTGGGCCAGGATCGAGTCGTAGGTCGGGCCGCCGCCGCGCCCGACCGTGCCACCCCGACCGTGGAACAGCCGCAACCGGACGTCATGGCGGGCCGCCACGTCGCGCAGCGTGCGTTGCGCCCGGTGGATCTCCCACTGCGACGTGGCGATGCCGGCGGATTTGTTCGAGTCGGAGTAACCCAGCATGACTTCTTGGACGTCGCCGCGCAGTCGCACCACGAGCCGGTAGGTGGGATCGGACAGCAGATCGTCCAGGATCTCGCCGGCCTTGCGCAGCTCGTCGACCTCTTCGAGCAGGGGGACGAACCCGATTCGGGCGAAGGGTTCGCGGTCGCCGCCAGTGCCGTGGACGTCGAGCAACCCCGCCTCGCGGGCCAGGACGACGGCGGCCAGCACGTCGTCGGCGCCGTGCGTCATGGAGATGATGTAGCTCTCGATGACCTCCGGCCCGTAGGTGTCCAAGGCGTCGCGAATCTCGCCGAACACCGCGAAGGTCTTGGCGCCGGCCTCGTCGAGCGGCGGCGGTGAGCCCGCCAGCGGTCGGCGGGAACGCAGTTCCTTCGACAGCAGCCGCATCCGGTAGTCCCGGGGAACGTCCGCGTACAGCCAGGTCTCCTCGACAAGGCGGTCAACGAGCTGGCCGACGGCTTGATGGTGGGCGTCGGAGTGTTCGCGGACGTCCATGGTCGCCAGGTGCAGGCCGAAGACGGCGACGGTGCGCTGCACCCGCGCCAACACGCCGTCGGCGATGAGGGCGCCGGAGTTGGCGTGCAGCGAATCAGCCAGCAGGTCGAGCTCGGCCAGCAGCTGCGACGAGCCGAGGTAGTCCCGCTCGGGACGGTGCGGCGAATCATCGTCGACCCGCCGACGGGTGTTGACGACCTTGGCCTTGATGCACGTGAGCTTGAGCCGGTAGGGCTCGGTCGCATTCAGGGTGACGAGGCGCGGGTCGATGTCGAGTACCTCGAGGTCGGCCTCGAGCGACGCGAGCAATTCCGGCGAGGCGGCCACCACCGCCGTCGACGACGACAGCTCCGCGATCAGTGCGTCGAGCTGACGGTCGACGGCGCGGGCGGCGACGTGGTGGTGCATGCGCAGTACGTCGCGGGTGATGGCCGGGGTGACGTTCGGATTGCCGTCGCGGTCACCGCCGATCCAGGTGCCGAAGGTCAGCGCGTGGGCGTCGGTGGGCAGCTCGACGCCGTGCCGCGCCGCCTCCACGGCCAGGTCGGTGGCGAGGTCGGGCAACGTCTCGTTCACCAGGTCCTGCAGGTAATAGACGACGTTGCGGGCCTCATCCACCGGTGACGGCTTGTTCTGGCGCAGCTCGTCGGTCTGCCAGACGAGATCGACGAGTTCGGCGAGGTCGCGGTCCTGGCGCGCGCGGGCCGCGGTGCCTTGCTCCGTCGCCGCGCCCAGGATGTCGGCGATACGCCGCAGCTTGGTCAGCACCGACCGGCGGCTGGCCTCGGTGGGATGTGCGGTGAAGACGGGCCGCACGGCCAACCCGTCGAGCGATGCGCGCAGGCCGGCGGCCCCGAGCTCGGTGGCGACGTCGGCGACCGCACGGGTCAGCCAGCCCTCGTCCTCGGGACGGTTGCGCAGGCCGCGGACCCGGTGCACCTGCTCGGCGACGTTGGCGAAGTGGAAGTAGGCCGAGAACGCCCGGACAAGGACCGTCGCCGTCTCGATGGGCTGGTCGGCGAGCAACGCCCGCACCTGCACGGACGCGTCGCCGTCGCCGGCCTTACTGCTCTTGGTCAGCCCGCGCACCTGCTCGACGAGGTCCAGCGCAGCCCGACCCTGCTGGCGCACGAGCGACTCACCGAGCAGTCCACCGACCCGGCGGACGTCGGCGCGCAGCTGGGCGTCGTCGATCTCGTCGCCGAGGATTTCAGACGTTGGAACGTCGCTAGTCATGCCGCGATTCTTCCGCAACGACGAGCGCTGTGCGGAGCAGGTAGCGTCCGGACCATGCGGGTACTGGTCACCGGCGGCGCCGGTTACATCGGCAGCGTGGTCTCGGCCCGGTTGCTCGCCGAGGGGCATCAGGTCGTCATCGTCGACGACCTGTCTACTGGGCACGCCGACGCCGTTCCCAAGGCCGCCGAGTTCCATCAGCTGTCCATTGCCGCGCTCGACCCGGTCCTGGGCGACTGGGCGATCGACGCGGTGATCCACTTCGCGGCGAAGTCGCTGGTCGGCGAATCCGTGGACGAGCCGGCCCAGTACTGGCGCAACAACGTGGTGGGAACGGTGGCCCTGCTCGACTCATTACGCGCCCACGGGGTGCCGCGCATCGTGTTCTCGTCCTCGGCAGCGACCTACGGCCACAGTGATCAGCAGCCCATCCGCGAGGACACGCCGGCCCGGCCCGGCAACCCGTACGGCGCGTCGAAGCTGGCCATCGACCTGGCCCTGGCCGACTACGCACGCGCCTACGGTCTGGCCGCCACCAGCCTGCGCTATTTCAATGTGGCCGGTGCGCTCATCGACGCTGCGGGCGATTCGTACGGCGAACGGCACGCGACCGAGACGCACCTGATCCCCAACGCCCTGCGCGCCGCTGCGGGGCAAGGGCCGGCGTTGTCGCTGTTCGGCACGGACTACCCCACACCTGACGGCACCTGCGTGCGCGACTACATCCACGTGCGCGACCTTGCCGACGCCCACCTGCTGGCGCTCCGGGCCGGCGTCCCGGGTGAGCACCAGATCGTCAACCTCGGCAGTGGCGCGGGATCGTCGGTACGCGAGGTGCTTGCCACCGTAGGCGACGTCACGGGTCGTCAAGTTCCGGTGAACGAGGCGGCACGCCGGGCCGGCGACCCGCCGGTCCTCGTCGCCTCGAATGAATACGCAGCGTCGTTGCTGGGGTGGCGACCCACGCTGGACCTAACGGCCATGATCACCGACGCCTGGCGCTTCGAACAGCGCGGGCGTTGAGCCGGTGCTCCAGCAATAGAGCCTGCATCGCCCACCGGGGCGATGAGAGGTAGTCGTAAATGCGCGTGCACTAATTCTGCCGGTTATTCGATCCGTGTTAGTCGTTGCGAAGCGTGCCATTACGAGCGGTAATTGACGTTACCTGACGGGCCATTACGCAGCGTGATATACCAATCCGACGATTGGGACATGACGGACACTGTGCTCCCACAAAGCTGGGCAAACCGGGCAAGGCCGTTTGACCCACCGAGTAACTACGAATACGCCGATCATCGGGCGAGTTCGCGCCAGGATCTATCCAAACCCGAGCTGCTCCCGTTATACAGAGATCGAATCGTCGGTCGCTCGGGGGACGGCCGACGGTTCGCTTTTTCTTCTGCCGCCAATGCCGCCAATGCCACCAGTGCCACCAGTGCCACCAGTGCCACCAGTGCCACCAGTGCCACCAGT
>NZ_CAXTHK010000064.1:0-7561 GCF_964244045.1 uncultured Jatrophihabitans sp.
AACAACGCAGAACTGCACGCGAACGAGTTACACCACCCCGCGGGGCACAACCCGCACTTACGGCCTGTTCTGGGAGCGCAACGAGGTCCACTGGACCCCCGGCAGGGGACATAGGAGGCTACTTCTCGGCCGTCGCGGCAAGGTCAACCCCAAGCTACGGGTGGCAAATTTGTGGGATCAGCGGGGTCTGTACGTGCTGTACAGCAATACCGGCCCGTATTACGTAGGGATCGCCACGAGTCGAGGCTTGGGCGTGCGTCTGGCAGAGCATACGGATGACGACCACTGGCGGTACTGGGAGCGATTTTCATGGTTCGGCTGCTCACCAGTGTCCGACGTTCAGCAAGCCCTGAACAGCCCGGACCACGAAGCTGCCGGTAAGCGGGACCGCACACTGCCGGCAGACCACGCTGTTCGAGACATGGAGGCGCTTCTCATTCGCGCAATGGGTACGTGGAACCTCAACCGCATGAACTTCCAACGCGCCGAGGAGTGGACGCAGGTGTGGTCGGCCGAGTCTGACGACTACCTTGCCAAGGTCAGCAGCTGACGACACCCACACAGCCGGCCCGCACCGTTCCATCAACTGGTCGGTACGACAGCAACAACTGAAGGTGGTGGACATCCATGGCAGCCATGGTGGTCTTCTCTGACTCGGAGCCCAAGAAAAACGCCGGTCAGCTGGGCCTCAGTCAGCTTCCCACCGCTCAGATGAGCGAGTACCAGTTCCCAGCCGGCCCGGCGAGCCAGAAGATCGTGTACATCGCACATCCGCTCAGCGCCAAGACCCTCATTCCTTTTGCGCAGTTCAACGAAACAATCGTGAACGATAAGTTCAACGAGGCAGTGCGGATCATGCAGATGCTCGGCGCGTCGGAGATCGTCAGCCGGAGCGTGCAGAGCGACTCACGCGCTGCCGAGGTGACCGGCCGGTTCGGCAAGATCAGAGCGCAGTTCGGCGGCCAGCGGGGGCTCAACACTCAGACCAACTTCCACCACCGGGGAGCTGGCTCACCCCCAGAAGACCCCGCGCCGTTGAGGTGGCCCAGCGAGGCGGGCTTCGAAGCGGCACGTCTCGGCGTGCTCAAGAACCGCTCCACGATGGTGGCCATTGAGATCGACAGCTCGGCTGACTTCCAGGCCGAGTCCCAGGTCGCCGCAGGATTGAAGAAACTCGGGTTCAGCCTGGGCGTCGAGGTCAAGCGCACCCGAACGCACAGCTTCAAGATCACCGCGTACTTCCCTGGCACCGACGGCCCCACCTATGCGCCGGACAGCCACAGCTCCGACGAGCTGCCTGACGAGCCCAGCCCGAAACGCCTTCTCGGCAAGCGACGCGGCTGACCTAGTCGCGTCCATCAGCCGAAAAGGTGGTCGAGCGTCGGAATGGCAACGCGAGGCGTCTGTACCTGCACCGCCGGCACTACGCCTATGGCGGTGGGTTCCTCATGGGTGTCCAACGTGGCGAGCGCGTCCTCGGTCAGGAAGCGGCTGGCCTTGGCGTGGATCTGGCGGGCGCGGTAACCGTTCCAGTCGACAGGCATGCGGGTGGGTGCGTAGATCGTCAGGTTGTCGCGGGCCCGGGTGACCGCGACGTAGAAAAGCCGCTGTTCTTCCTCGAGGCCGTGGTCGTCGGACAACGCCATGTCGGAGGGGAACGCCCCGTCGACCGCCTGCAGCAGGTGCACCGATTCCCACTCCAACCCCTTGGCGGAGTGCACGGTCGACAGGGTCAGGTAGTCCTCGTCCTTGTGCGGGGTCTCGGCGTAGTCCGCGCTGGACGAGCCCGGGTCAAGGGTGAGCTCGGCGACGAACGCAGCGAGGTCGGCGCGGGTCGCGGCCGCCTCGGCGATGCGCTCGACGTCCTCCATCCGCGCGTGCCAGTTGGGATAGCGGACACGCAGCAGCGGGCGGACTGCGGCCAGGCAGGCAGCAGCGCGGTCGGTGGGCACCGTCGTGGTGCGGGCGGTGGTGAGCTGGGTGAGGGTGGAGGCCAGCGCGGTGCGGGCCTTGTCCGGCGCCGCGGCGATCACCTCGTTGGTGTCCGGCTCGTCGATCAGCAGCATCGGGGTGAGCGCGCGTGCGTTGGCCTTGCCGATGCCGCGGTGCAGGCACAACAGCCGGCACCAGGACAGTTCGTCGCGGGGGTTGGTGGTGACGCGCAGCGCGGCCACCAGGTCGCGGACGTGGGCGGTGTCCAGGAAGCGGATGCCGCCGAACTTCACGAAGGGGATGTTCCTCACCGCGAGTTCGACCTCCAGCGCCTTGCTGTGGCTGCCGGCCCGCATCAGCACGGCCTGCTCGCGCAGCGGCTGACCGTTCTGCTGGGCGTCCAACACGGCGTCGGCGACCATGCGGGCCTCCGTGTCCGCGTCGTCGCAGTGCACCAACACCGGTTTCGGCGCTCGGCCCGCGGCACGGTCTGCGGACAGCTGAAGCCGGGTGTCGCCCTCGCCCGGGCGAACGACGTTCGCCAAATCCAGGATGGGTTGCAGCGACCGGAAGTTGCGCTGTAGCCGCACCAGCGTCGCGGTGGGCAGCCGGTCGAGCAGGTCGGTGAGGTGCGCGCCGCTGGCGCCTCGGAATCCGTAGATTGCTTGCGCATCGTCGCCGACCACGGTCAGACCGGCCCCGTCGGGCCGCAGCCGGGTGACGATGTCGACTTGGGCGCGGTTGACGTCCTGGTATTCGTCTACCAGCACCCAGTCCCAGCGGCGGCGCAGCTTCGCACCGATCACCGGATCATCGAGCAGCTGGCCCCAGCACAGAAGCAGGTCGTCGAAGTCGAGCAGACCGCGTTCGCGCTTACGGGCCATGAAGGCTCGGAACAGGCTCACGATCTGATCGCTCTGGTGGGTGAAGTCGGGCAGTTCCTCAGCGAGGAGTTCGCGCGCCGGTCGGCCGGTGTTGACCGCGCGGGAGAACAGCTCGGCCAGCTTCGCGCTCGACGGGAACCGGGTGTCGGTGCCGGTCAACCCGTGCTCCTCGCGCAACAGATCCATCAACCCCACGACGTCCTCGGGATCGAGCAGGGTCACCGCCGACAGCCCGAGGGCGCCGGCGTACTCGCTGATCAGCCGATGCGCCACAGCGTGGAACGTGCCGCCCCAGACCCGTTGCCCGGCCCGCGGGTCACCGCACAGCGCCGCCGCCCGCGACGTCATCGCCGCGGCCGCCCGCCGGGTGAAGGTCAACAGCATCACGCGCTCCGGCTGCATGCCTGACTCCAACAACCGCGCCACCCGAGCTGTCAGCATGCGCGTCTTGCCCGTGCCGGCACCGGCCATCACCACCAGCGGGTCTTTGCCGTGCAGGACCGCTTCGAGCTGCGCCTCGTCGAGCCCATCGCTCCAGTCAGTATCGCCCACATGTTCGATCTTACGGCCTGGGCTGCACAAGGCTGGAAGCCTCGCCGACACCTACGATCTCCGGCATGGCCGGCGATGAAAGCGGGCCGTCGAAGCCCGATGGCAGGCGATTGCGCTCCGCCGGGCGATAGCGGTCGGCGTGGTCAGGACGCGGCGGTAACCGTGATGCGCGCGCCCGTCCAGGTGGCGGCGTACAGCTTCCGCGACTGCATCTGCACCACCCGGGCGTCATCCTCGAACGCACCGGCGGTGGTCAGCGCGTCCAGGGTCGATCGTTCCAGCTTGTCCAGGTCCAGGTCCGGGCGCCGGTCGGGGAGCACCCGGCTCCTGGGTGCCGACGTCGGGCGCGCGAGGAAGAAGTCGATCGTCACCGCGACCGGGCCATCCAGCCGCACCCAGCGCTCGCGCACGATGGCATCGCGCACAGCAGCGTCGACGGCATCTCGCCACGGGCGCACCGCCCGGCACGACTCGACCAGGACCGCCTTTCCATGGCGGTGGCCGACGTAACTTTTACTGCCCTGGGGAGCAGGCGTGCCACACGTTCACCACCAGGACCGGCGCGACGGTGGGCTTCGTGGCCATGGTGTTTGGCACGATGCTCATCAGACCCCGGCCGGCACGTCGCCAGCTATCAGCGCCTACAGGGTGCCGACGTACTCCTCGGTGGTGCCGCCTACGAGAACGGTGCGGGGCGCGGGAAGTAGCGACTCATCCGACTTCTCGAAGCCAAGGATCTTGCTTCGGCGGGCAATGACCTTCAGCACTACGTCCGCGGCGTGCCGGTCCCGCTCCAGCGCGGCCGGCCAGAACGCGGCCTGAAGGGCGTCCAGGCGGTCCAGCTCGAGTTGCAGGGCCTGGCGCCGGTGCTCAGGACCTTGCTCGACCGCGACCCGTTCGAGCCAAGCAGTGACAGCGAGTGCGGCCACCCGGCCGGAGGCGTAGCCGGTCTCGCGGGCGGTGTCCGTCCACGGCAGCCCGGACAGGTGCAGGCAATGGGCTTGCTCTGCACGATCCCGGGCAAGCACCTCAACCGCGTGCTGTGGGCCGTGGTCCTGCTCAACGACAGCCAGCTGCATACCTCTCATTGTTCCGGTGCGGTCACGTCGCACCGCCGGGTCAACTGCACCCGGGCGGCATGCTCAGCGCGCAATGCAGTTACCAGGCGATGCGCGTGGGCCCCGACTCGAGCAGCACCGTCTTCGTCACCACGGGCGCGGAGCTGCGCAGCACGGCGACGGCGGTAACCGGCAGCACTGTGCGCGGCACGTCGGGATCTACGTTCGCCCTCGTTCCAGAGGCGGGGCTGACCGCAGGCCGCTCGGTGCTGGCCAAGGTGGTCGTGCAGGCGCTGCACCGCATCGCCGTCGTAAAGCAGCAGCCGCATCCGACCGAAGCAGGTCTCGTGGGTCGGGCCAAGCCCATCGTGATCGCGCTCACCCAACCGGCGCACGGTGGCTGGCGAGACGCCCAGGGCGTCTGCCACCTCCACACACAGAAAGAGGCCACCAGGCAGCCGGCGTACGTGGGCCACAGTGGCCGGGATCGCGTTCATCATGATGGGCAAGATCGACGCTCCATCCCCCGGCAACTTGGCCGTCGGGTTGCGCGGCAACCGTTCACACCGAGGCGCGTGGTCACGCTCCAGCGCAATGGTCGCGGGCTGAGTCTGCGACTACGTGGTGGCGACAAGCCGCACCGACTCGAACCACTTCTGACCGACACGCCCGGCCGTCGCGCCGCGGGCGCCCGCACCGAACCGGTGACTCACGCAGGCGCTGAGCGAGGCCAGGGGGCAACGGGCCCAGGACCTCGTGACTGGAGCCGGTCAGCGATCCGTGCCGGGCAGCCTGCTCATGCTCAGCACAAAGCGGCCGCACGACCCAGAAGCTCACGTCACCATCGGTGTCGACACACTCTGCGAGACGGTCACCATTGCCCAGGTGGACCGCCCGGTAGATCAGCGCAGGCTCGGCAGTCACGTCGTCACCCCGGCGGTCGCCTTCGTGAAGCAGGTGATGCAGGTACCGCGCTCGTAGGCTTCGTCACTGTGAAGGCGGTCGTGTCCGCAGTCGCGGCAAACCCGCTTGGCCTCCGGGACATCGAGCGGCAGCGCCTGGGGTGCCGCGCCCCCTTCCTGCTCGCCACGGCGACCAGGAGGTGCTTCCGTAACTTCGGCTGGGGACTCGGGCTCGGTGATCGGGGCCCCGGCGCAGTCGGCGCACAGGGGGCTTCCGCCATCGCCGTACCGCGTGGTCGGCGCACCACATCGCGTGCAAAGACCAGAGTCAGGTGTCCATGCGGCGCGCGTGTGCACGTTGGCCGGCTCCTGCTGTGCTGGCAACGCGGACGAAGGTGCCGAAGACGCCAGCTTCTCGACGGTGGCGCCTACGGCACCTTGGGTGACATCTTCGGTGGGTAACCGCCAGATCCACGAGCCCCGGAAGCCGTCCTTGTGCTTCGTGATCTTGGCCCGAGCGCGTGCCCGCTGCAGGGTCCTCTTGGCGATGCCGTCCTCCTCCGCGGCGCCGATCGCATCAGCGGCGAGCCCTTCGCCACCCTGATCGGTGAGCCAGCGCACGAGCCAGTCGGCGGCCTCGGTGCGCTCGGACAGGTCGTCGTCGCCTGTGCGGGAGTCGCGCAGCACGTCCTCCACCGTGCGGGTCGAAGTGCCGGCGAAGGTGAAGGTGCCGACCTCGGTGCGGCCGCCGAGCACTTCAACCTCGACCGCGGTGATTTCGTAGGCCAGGGACGGCAAGTTGTCCCGGCCGAGGCTGTTCTTGACCTGGGTCATAACCCGGCCGTCATCATCTTGGGCGAAGCCGAACACGGAGCGGGGCACGTCCTTGAACGCCCCCGAACCGGAGATCAGTGAAGCAGCGTCCGTGCCGCTGGATTTGTTGAAGTGCGCGATACCGAGGAGCACGGTGCCCGTCCGGTCCGCCAGCCGGGCGAGCGGGTCGAGGGCTTCGCGTACTTCGCGGTTGCGGTGGGTGTCGATGCCCTCGCCGATCATGCTCATCAGCGGGTCGAGTACGACGAGGCCGACGTTGTTCGCGCGGATGACGCGCTCGAGCTCGGGCAGGTCCATCGGCAGGGACAGCATCAGTTCCTCGTCGCCCGACGTGGCGACGTCGACCCGCCCGACTTTGTCCAGGTCGGCTCGGACGGCAATGAGTCGCGGCACCATGGTGTATTTCCAGGAGTCCTCGACGGCGACGTACAGGACGCCCCTTGGCGTTCCGTACAGCGACCCCGGCAGCAGGCCCGTCGTGATCTGGGCGCTGAGCCAGATGCCGAAGCTGGACTTGCCGGTGCTCTCACGCCCGGCTGCCAGGCACAGTGCGCCGGCCGGGATTCGGCCCAGGCCGTCGGTGTCCCAGGCCCAGACGACCTTCTCGGGTTGAATCGAGCTGGCCCAGGTCACCTCCAACTTTCGGGCACGCGGTACGGCTGCCGTCTCGACAGGGAGTTCGAACGGGACCAGGTCTGCGACCCCGTAGCCGGCCAGGATGTGGTCCGTGCTGTCGTTGCCCACCTTGGCCTTCGTGATGGCCACGGTGGCGCGGCCCGCCAGGCTCGCGCGGACGTCGTTGGCGTATCGCTCGCCTGCTACATCGTCGTCAGCCACCACGGTGATGTTGCCGCCGTACAACGGCGTGCAGTCGACCTTCTTCCAGGCCCCTGCTCCGCCCGGGCTGGTGGTCGCGGTGACTCCCAGCATCTCCCAGCTGTGGACGTCCTGCTCACCCTCGACCACCAGGAAGTGTTCGCCCGCCGCCACTGCGGCGCGAACACGCTCCGCGCGGTAGAGCACCGAGGTGGACTTCGCGCCACTCTGGGTGAACGTCTTCTTGCCGGTCTTCGGGTCGTACCGCCGCCGCACCACTCGCCCATCGGCGTACGGCTCGTATTGGACGCCCCTCTTGTCATCGAAGAGGTCCGCCATGGTCATGCCCAGCGCCGCCACGACCGACTCCGGTGGGCACCCGGCACGGCAGATGATCAGCACCCGACCGAAGACCCTGGTGATCGTGAGCGAGGGTGTGGGGTCGTCGTGGGCCGGGCAGTGTGCTGTCACCTGCCCGTCGCGCACCGTTTTCAAGACCTGACCAGAAGCCTCGAGCTCGCGCAGGAAGGGGAGAGTCCCGCCGAGTGGTGTAAGTCGGGTTCCTGATCGTGGTGACCGGTGT
>NZ_CAXTHK010000065.1:0-3252 GCF_964244045.1 uncultured Jatrophihabitans sp.
CGCCCGGACCCCGAGACCTGCTACCTCGTGCAGCGCCCTAACTGAACGGTATTGGCGCTAGCCCGGATCTTTCGTCAGCCCGTTGACGCGCGTTCTGCCGAGGATGTTGGTCTCGTTCGGAGCTGATTCTGCATCGGGGGTGCGACGGTTTGCCCGCTGTCGTGCGGGTGGTCGCCGGGTCCACGTGCCGGTCGGGGTCGTGCTGGTCGTCGGGGCGGTCGGTGGGGTGCTCAGGTCGGTGCGGGTAGTGCGCGGAGTTGCTTGATGCCGGCGAGCACGAGCCAGGCCCACGGGGCCGTGGCTGCGAGGTGCAGGCGGCGGCCGCGGGCGTGGTCGGCGAGGCGGCCGGCGATGCTGAATAGTCGGAGTCGTAGGCGTTTGGGTTCCCAGCGGCGTGCTGGGTGCTCGGTGAGGGCGAGCGTCTGCCACCAGGCGGTGATTTCGACGGCGAGCGCGACGACCGCGAGCCAGATGCGGTTCTGGTCGAAGCCGTGCAGCGGCAGGTTGGTCAGGCCGGTGTCCTTGGCGATGCGGATGCGGTCTTCGCAGCGGGCGCGGCGGCGGTGGCGTAGTTCGAGGTGCGCGCAGGATCGGTGCGGGCCGCCGACGGCGGGGGTGTTGGTCGCGAACGCGGTGACCCGCCAGCCGTTGATGTCGGTGATGCGTAGTTGCGCGCCGGGATGGGTTTCTCTTTGCGCACGATCACTCGCATCCCCGCCGGCCACGACGTGAGGTCGAGCAGGCCGGTCGCGTCGGCGACCAGGGCATCCGGGCGGACCCGCTGCTCGGCGTCCAGCGCCGCCTCCCACGCGTCAGCCTTGTCCAAGAACCTCACCTGGGCGGCGAAGTCGCTGGGCAGGGTGAACCCGATCGAGTACTGCACCCGCTGCCCGCTGAGCCAGTTCAGGAAGTCGTGGGTGCAGCCGGCGCCGTCGGTGCGCACCAACACCCGCTTGCCCGGCCTTCGGCCGGGGCGGTGTCCGGGCAGCTGCGCGAACGCCGCCCGGGCGACGGTGATGTGATCAGCGGCGGTGTTCGATCCAGCGTTCCCGCGGCGCAGCAGGAACGCCAGCGGTTCACCAGTGCCGTGCTGGCCATGATCAACGAACGACAACAACGGATGAAAGCCGAACCCGCGCTTGAACGTCGGCGCCGCCTGCTCCTTCTCGGAATGGGCCGTGAGCAGCGTCGCGTCCAGGTCGATGATCAACGGATCGTCGAGGCTGGCTGCGTGATTCGGTGCGTGCTCGCCGGCCAGCGACCACACCCGAGCCCGCACCAACGCCCGCGCCCGGTCGATCGCCACAAGCGACCGTGTGGCGTCAACGGCAAGGGTGTCGACCAGCCGCGACACCGTCGGATCAGAGGCCACCGCCCCGAACACGCCCGGCTGCTCACGCAGCACCGCGACATCAGCCAGACAGTCACCACCGACCGCCAGCGACAGCGCGAGATCGGTGATGATCTTGCCTGGGTCGTGACGAGCCTGCGGTCTGCGCCACGGCTCCAACGCTTGCGACAGCGCCCGATCCAGCCCAGCAACCCGCACCGTCTCAACCAGCCCAACCGCCCCGGCCTGCGACACCAACGACGCCCCGGCCGTGTCGCTGCGGACACGCGGATACAGCCCGATATTGTTCACCCTGAAGGTGCTCCTCGCTCGACGCGATCATGGTCTCGACAACCTCGATCTTGTCTGGCCTGGAGCACTTTTCAATTCATCACCACGCGGTCACCGTGAAAGCACCGGGCTAGCGAGTTCGTACTCGGGGGTTCTACTGCCGGCCGGTCGACAGCGGGAGAACAAGGCGTTCGAATTTGAGTTGACGGAGCGGACCTCGAACTTGCAGGCAGTAAGGTTTGCCAAGACGGTAACGACGGTCCCCCGATCGAAAGAAGCCCAACCGTTGCCTGCATTGATCGCCGAAATTGCGCGGGGACCCGCGGTCTCATCTCCGTGGACGCCGCCTACGATCGCAACTCTTGGCCCGGGCACTCTAGAGTGAAGTTCTCGGATTAGAGGCCGTGCCATTGTGCTCATATAGTCATCTTCGAGTTCACACCATCCACGAGTGTCGCATTAGTGACCTGCTGCGCGTAACTGAGGAGCGTCTCCCACGACGGATCGATTTCGCCCTTGCGGTAGAACTCATCAAAGGCCACAAGGAAATCAACCGATAGCAATTTCGACTTGATTGGTCGAACTTTTAGATCGACAATGCCGAGATGCTCGCGTGCTAATGCATTCAGTTGCTCGGGGTCTTCGGACCTCTTTGCCAAACGCTTCGCGTCATGTAGCGCACGTATGGCGTACAGCCGAGACTGGAACAGGTGCACGAAGCGTAGGAAGTCGCCCACACTCTCTCGCGCGTCCGCGAGCGCAAGATGCTGAGCCTGGAACGCAATCGCCTCGGTTGCGGCAATGTTGACTCCAAGATCGTCCTCGATCGACTGGCTGACGGTGCTGAATATGGCGTGGCCTAACGCGTGCAGAGCACCCCGATGCGACTCAAGCCCTGGTGCGGGCGAGAGGAAAATGCTGCTTTTCCGGAGTGACGGGTGCGCGACGTTGACCGTCACGCCGATGCGCGAACGCCTGGAGGTATCGATTTTGTCTCGCAGCCCTAAGTTCTGAAGTGTCGAAAAAATCTCGGCAGTTGTCCGTTCGAACGGGTAGCGATCCGGGTCTGCGGTGACTTCTAGAGCGAGCCGATCCTGCAGTTGCCGCTCGTGGAAGCTGCCATATTTCGCTCGCAGAAAATATCGCGCCTGCGCTCGGTACTCGTACTTGGTAGTCGCGAGATGCCTGTCCGCTAACCCAATCAGGGCGACCGGGTTCAAGCTTCGACTCCAGCAGTAGGCATCGAAGTAGTTTTCGCAGCCGAGGCGTTCGGCCAGTAGATCGCGACGTCGTTCCACCTGCTCCGCGGGCAGCGTGGCGCCGCCCGCGGAGCAAGCCGCCGTGTCGAAGACATAAGCTTGAAGTTGGCATCTTCTCCATTCCGCAGTGTTCGACGGTCGTCCCGTCGGCAGGTCCTCAGCCGGAAGCGCGACGAGCGATGCTCCCGAAGTGTTTCCGAGGACGACCTGCTCGGCCCGGGACGCGCCGTCCTCGAAGTGCCTGAGCACGATTGCTAGAAGATCCTGCATGCCAATCTCCAATGGCTGGTGGGATTAGTTCGACCAAACATTGACGAACTGGTCCAACGAGGTGGCGCCAACCAACAGCAGCTCCTCGAGCGAGCGCGAGCA
>NZ_CAXTHK010000065.1:3352-7439 GCF_964244045.1 uncultured Jatrophihabitans sp.
GGTGTCCGAGACCGCCCCGGCCTTGAGCTCCTCGAGCGAGCGCGAGCAGGTGTCCGAGACCGCCCCGGCCTTGAGCTCCTCGAGCGAGCGCGAGCAGGTGTCCCCATCAGTCTGAGTCATTTCTTCCCCTTTCGGTGCCGGGTCCGTTCCCGACGTGTCGCTACTTTGCGCCCGGGGGCAGTCATGAAACCGCAGGCTGCGCGAGATGCGGAGTACTACGCGTTCTCGTCTCGAGGCGTAACGAGCGCACGTCGGGGCTTCTAGCCTCGAGTTGATTAGCCCGCCGCGACCGTGCACGTCACCGGATCCTCTGTCTGCGGCAAGTACCAGACACAAACAAGAACAGACGGCCGCAGGCCGCGTTCACGATCCATCAACAGCGCTTCACCATCAGGTGACCAGTCGCTTGCCTTGCGCAAGTACAAGCCAAGAGGAGCTTCATGCTGACCCACCAGATCGCGAACGGCTGCGAGGTGTTTACGGACAGACTGGATACCGGACTGCTGTGGAACGAGGAAACGTTCAGCGCGCGGTGGAACTCGCACCCGGAAGAGCGCCATGTGGTGCGCATGTTTGGAAGACCCATCACGGTCGCTCGGTGGCAGCAGGCGTACGGAACTGACTACGGCTACTCAGGCACCCGGAACGTCGCGCAACCCATCCCCGTCGAACTGCTCCCACTCCTTGGGTGGGCAAGCTACCACGTCGACGAGAGACTTAATGGGCTCTTGGTGAACTGGTACGACGGTCCCAGAGACCATATAAGCTGTCACCGAGACGACGCCCGCGATCTGGTCCCTGCCGCTCCGATCGTCACGATCTCCTTTGGCGAGACGCGAACGTTTCGCCTTGAGCAAGGTCGTGGGAGCGAACGTTTGACCCGCGACATTGATCTCAGGGATGGTGATGTCCTGATACTGCCGGCCGCGACGAATCGGGCGTGGAAACACTCCGTGCCTGCGCGGCAGGCCTACCGTGGCCGACGCATTTCCGTAACGCTGCGCGCCTTCGTGTAACGCGGAGAGCGACTCGCGCAGAGGAACCAACCAGTTGAGAGGGTCAGCCCTGGGTCTTGAGTCGGAGACTGCCGAAATACCTCAGCTTTCGGCGCGTGTGCGGAGCCGTCAGTTGACAAAATTGAGCGGTACCTTGTTGGCAGCGTCTGCCAGCCGAAATGCTCGCGGCGTTGGGGTGTTGCTCGCCGGGATAAGGTTGCGGCGCAGTCGAGGGGACTAGGTGTCGTGACCTGACACGTTGTTGTCAGGCGGCGAGCCGGCTGATGGGTGGGTGTCCGCCGAGGGCGGAGTGGCCGCGTCGAGTGTTGTAGCGCAGCAGGAAGCGGTCAAGGCCGCGGCGGCGAAGGCTGTGGCTGGTCCAGGGTCGGGCGTAGGCCCATTCGTTGAGCAGGGTGCGGTTTAAGCGTTCAGCTTTGCCGTTGGTCCAGGGGCAGCCGGGTTTGGTGAAGCGGCGTTTGAGTTGCCAGGCTGAGCAGACCCAGCCCCAGTCGGTGCCGTGTCGGTAGACCATCGCGTTGTCGGTGAGCAGGCGCCGGACGGCGATGCCGTGGGCGGCGAACCAGGCCAGCGCGCGGTGCAGGAACGCGGCGCTGGTGGCGTCTTTCTCGTCGTTGTGGATCTCGGAGTAGGCCAGGCGCGTGTGGTCGTCGATCGCGGTGTGGATGTAGTCGTAGCCGATTTTGGTCTTCTTGTGCCGGTGCGCGTTGGTGGCGTCGCGGCCGTGCAGCCGCCAGCCTCCGCCGGGCGGGATCTTGCCGAGTTTCTTGACGTCGACGTGGATCATCGAACCGGGTGCGGGGTGTTCGTAGCGGTTCTCGCTGCGCCGCGAAGACCGGATCCGCTCGCCGGTAATCGGGTCGATCACAGCCAGGTTCGGCACGTCGTGTCGACGTAGGATCCGCCCGACTGTTGATGGGTTCAACCCGAGCTCGGCCGCGAGCACGACCGCGCCGCGCTTGCGTCGCTGACGGGCCGCGAGCACCCGCTTCTCCACCTTGTGGCCGGTCCGGGCCGGCATCCGCTGCGGACGCGACGAGCGGTCGGCCAGCGCGGCGTCGCCGCCCTCGGCATACCGGTGCACCCACTTGTGCATCGTGGCGCGTGAGACACCGAGCTTCTCGGCGACATGCGCCGCCGGCCACCCGGCCGCGACACGATCAACCATCAGCTTGCGAGCGAAAACGTTCGTACGGGCGTTAGCGTGACCCACGAGGACCTCCTGCGAGTAGATGCCTAGACACATCCACTCCGTTAGGAGGTCCTCCCACTTTCAAGCAGGCACGCCGTCAACAACCTCTCGGGTCACGACAACTAGGACGCCGCGGTCTGCACGGTCAGCAACCCAACTGGGAGCGGCCGGCGACACATCCCAGACAATCAGGACCCCTGGCCAAGTGGTGACAGGCGGTCTCACTCGCAGAGCCTCGTCAGCCCGGCCTGCTGCTCGGTCAAACGGCGTCGATTCTGAGTCGTGCGTCCTCACTAGCTTCGGTTGCGGATGTTGTTGAGTGCGGTGATGGTGGCGGCGTCGGCGTGGGGAAGTGTGTGCAAGTACTGCTCGGTGGTGGTCAGGCGGGCGCGGCCCATGCGGTCTTTGACGGCTTGCAGGTCGGCGCCGCCGGACAGAAGCCAGGACGCGTGGGCGTGTCGGAGGTCGTGGACGCGGACGTGGAACTCCAGGCCGGCTAGTTCGAGTGCGGGTTGCCAGATCTGGCGGCGGAACCAGGTGCGGGAGATGTGCTGACCGATCTCGGGCGATGGTGATCCGACCGGTCCGCTAATGGCGCGGGATCCATCGGCGCCGCTGGCTCTTCGTCGGGCGCGGTAGGTGGCGTATGCGCCCCGGCATGCCGCGCAGCGGCAGGGTGCCATGTTGTAGGCGGTGATGGTGCCGTGGCGGTACGTGCGGCCTGCCGCGTTCGGTTCGGTCAGACCGCCCGGCGCAGGGGCGGCCGGGCTGTCGGCCGGCCCGTCCACTGTTGGGTCGTCTTTGGCATCCGAGGGTGGCGCGGGAAACACGAGGTCGGTCGGGCCGCGGCCGCGGACGTGCTCGCGGAGTTGGTCTTGGATGTGGGTGGAGAGGCCGAGGCGTCGGGGTTGTTTGTCTTTGGGGTAGTTCTTGATCAGGAACCGTCCGCCGGTGGGGTGGAACTTGGCGGGGATCTCGATCACGGTCCGCGAGACCGAAAGCATGCCGTGGTGGAGGTCGAGGTCGCGGACGCGGAGTTCGACGAGTTCACCCCAGCGCAGTCCGGTCTCGGCGTCGGTCTCGACCATCAACTGCATCTCGCGGGTGGGCAGGGCGGCATGGATGAGGTCGAACTGCTCGGGGGTGATGATCCGCCGAGTCGCCGGCGGCACCGGCGGGGCCTTGATCCCGGCGGTCGGGTTCAACGAGGTGATCTGGTCGTTGAAGGCGGTGGTGAAGATCGCGGACAGCACCGCGAGGCAGTGTTTGATCGTGGCCGGCTTGACCCCGGCGGCGCTGAGTGAGGTGACCCAGGCTCGGATGTCGGTGGGCAGGATCGCGATCATCTTGTAGCCGCCGAACACGGGCAGGATGTGCTTGTCCAGGACGTAGCGGTAGTTCTGGCGGGTGGTCAACTCGATCTGGTGGTTCGGGAACCACTCGTCCTCGACGTATCGGTTGAACAGTTGGCGGCTGCGGCCGGAGTCGGTGTGCCGGCCCGCGGTGGCGTCGGTTTCGGCGCGTTGCCAGGCCCGGTCGGCGTCCCGGCGGGACGGGTAGGTGCCGACGGATCTGCGGCGTCCGGTGACGTCGTCGTAGTAGGCGGTGTAGCGGGCTTTGCCGTCTGCGCCGATACGTTTGCGTGACTGCCCCATGAGCGTCCCCAACCTGTGTGGGAGGTGCCGACCCTTGACCCTCATTTGACCCCGCGACCCGCCGCCACGGGCTGACACGGGCCGACATGAAGCGGCAGCGGGCGACTCCAAATCCCCTGCTATAGGGGAAGCGTAGCCCGCAGGCCCCGGAATACAAGGGCTTCTGCATCCACCGCTACCGGGCTGGCAGTGTGGGGGTCAGGGGTTCGAGTCCCCTCAGCTCCACC
>NZ_CAXTHK010000066.1:0-6373 GCF_964244045.1 uncultured Jatrophihabitans sp.
CAGCAACGCAGAGCTGTACGCGAACGATTTACACCACTCCCCGGGGCACGACCACCGGCGTGGACAAGTTCAGCGTGCGTCATCACTGTGCCTTCGTTCATCGGGGCGATCGCAGGAGGCAGATCGTAGCGAGTGCGCGCACTAGGATCCCCAGCGTCCACGCCGATTGGTCAACGCAGGGTTCGAAGTCCTAGGAGAGATGTGCACCAGTCGCAGTTCAACCACATGAAGCAAGCGATGGAAATCTACCTGCCCCGCTCTCGTCACCTTGATGTTCTCGAACTGGGCTCCGGGACGTCGCCCGAGCAGACACAGACCCATCGCTCGCTGCTTGCCGACGTCGACCACTCCTACCTGGGAGTCGACGTTCGAGAGGCCAACAATGTCGACCTCGTGATGCGACAGCCGTACACGATTCCGGCCCGGTCTCGGAGCAAGGATGTGGTGATCTGCGGCTCGGTGCTCGAACACGTGCCGTTCTTCTGGGCGTCAGCGCTGGAGGTGGCCCGGGTGCTGAGGCCCGGCGGCCTGTGGTTCGTGACAGTCCCCTCACGAGGGCACAAGCACACCCCGGTGGACTGCTGGCGCTACTACCCCGACGGCATGCGAGCCATTGCCGCGGCCTCACGACTCACCCTGCTCGAGTCGCACACCCACTTCCCGCCCATGACCGACAACCTCCGCCGGCACCGCTATTCGGGCATCGATGTTCGCGATGACTACTGGGGAGACACGGTCGCGGTGTATCAGAAGCCGGAGCGGTATCCGATCGAGATGAACGTCATCCGCCCGGTGGTGCGGTGGTGGGCCAACCGTGCATCACGAGAAGGGCCCCTGGGCGCGACGCCCTATCCCCACGCCGGCTGCCCCGTGCCGGCAGCGCGGAGTTCTCAGCGAATCGAGTCCGGCGTCGCCGCACCCGCGTCATCGACGCCGATCGCGCGGTAGAACTCCAGGGTCGCGTCGCGGTTGTAGGCCTCTCCGTCGAACGGCAGGCTCGACACCTCCCCGCGCAGGAACGCCCGCAGCCCGTCGGCCAGGGCGCCGACCTTGCGCTCGACGACTCGGCCGTAACCCTCGGGCAGCGCCCCGCGCACCGAGTCGAAGGCGGTGGTGACCACGGGCCGGCCGAGGACCATGGCCTCGAGCAGCACCATGGGCTGACCCTCGTAGTCGCTGGAGAGCACGAAGCAATCGGAATTCGCGACGATCGCGTGCGGGTTGTTCTGGTGACCGGCCAGGTTGACGGCCGAGGTCAGACCGAGTTCCTCGACCAGCGCCATCAGCCGTTCGCGTAGCGGGCCCCGACCGAGGATTATCAGGCGGACGGCCGGATCCTCCTGGTGCACGCGGGCGAAGGCCTTGATCATCCGCGTGTGATTCTTCTCGGCCGAGAGCCGGCCGGCGGTGACGAAGGTGCGCACCCCGGGCAGCGGCGGGAGAACCGTCGACAGCGTCTCGCGCCGCTCGACCTCGTCCCGCACGTCGTCGGCACCGTAGACGGCCATCAGCCTTGCCACGGCCTCGGGCAGCGTCACCGGCCCGGACAACTGGGTCGTCGGCTCATCGGTCGGTACGCCTTCGGGATGGTCCGTCGGCGCGGGCGCGCCGGTGGCCATGTGTTTGATGCGCTCGACGTTGATCGTGTTGCGGGCGTACGTGAACGCCGCGGCCGGTGCCAGGTCGGCCAGACCGCGCTGGTTCACCTCGTCGAGCGCGGCAGACACCGACACCAGACGATCGGCCAGTCCGTAGAGCACCATGGCGCTGCTGACACTCTCGCGTACGGCCTTGGACCGGTCGGGGTTACCGACCTCGGCCAAGATGTCGTTGTGCAGCCACACCGACAACGTCCCGCCGGGTCGGTTGATCAGCAGTTTGAGCCAGAACGGGGAGTACCCGCTGAAGTCGACGACGTGCTCGAAGCGGGCGTGTCCGAAGCAGCGAACCCATTCCTCACGGAGCAGGGCGCGGTGGCGCGCCTGATGGCTGAAGCGCGGGTCGGCGATGATCTGGTTCTTGCTGAGCAGCGATTTGACCTGCACCTTGGTGCCGTTGATGCCGCCGATGCGCGGCAGCAACCGGACCCGTGGATTGATCTTTGCGAACTGCCGCAGCCGGGCCGGGTTTGCCGTGTAGCCGAAGGTCACCGAGACGTCGAAGCGGTCGTGATCGATGTTGTCGAGCAGGCACAGCGCCGAGGTCGTGATGCCGTTGTCGAGCATGCCGCCGAGGTGGATGAGCACGGAGGTGCGTCCGTCGGCGAAGCCTCGGACGACGGCCGGGTCCTGCCGGCCACGGAAGACGACGTCGACGACACGTTGCGCGGCGTGGCCGTCCTCGCGCCCGCAGTACCGTTCGCGCGCTGCGCGGTACCGGTCGGCGTACACGACGGCCGGGTCCTGCGGGCCCTGGGTGCCGAGGTGCTTGATATCGGAAACGAGGCCCTCGACGTCGCGGCTCACCGGCCCGGGCCACTCGGCCACGGGCAGGTACAGGCCGCGGTTGGCCTGGTAGTCGTCGATGTCGGGCGCGAAGAACAGCACCGGGCGACCGGTGGCGAGGAAGTCGACGAAGATGGAGGAGTAGTCGGTGACGAGGACGTCGGTGATGCCGAGGACCTCGTTGGTCGGCACCTCGTTCGGCACGAGCATCTCGCGCAGCTTCGGGTCACTGACGGCATGCTTGTAGACCTGCTGGTGCACCTTCAGCAGCAGCCGGTACCGCGACCGGTCGAGCTGCGCGGACACCGCCTCGATCCGGGTGCGCAGCTGGCGGATGTCGTTCGTGGGCGCGTAGAAGTTCCCGCGCCAGGTGGGGGCGTAGACGACGACTTCCTGCGCGTCGTCGAGCACCACCCCACCGGCCCGCAGCCGGTCCTTGATCCGGGCGCTTCCGGCATCGTCGAGGCGCTGCCGGTCGATGCGTGGGGTGCCGGTCTCGAGCAGCGCTCCGCGGTAGATGTTGGTCATCCGGTAGCCGTCGAGATACATCCGCCGGGTGTCGTCGTTGGGCGCCAGCAGGTAGTCGGCCGAGAGCAGGTTGCGCACCACGTTGCGGGTGTCGATGGCGCCGCCGGGGATGTCGTAGCCCATCGCCTTGAGCGGGGTGCCGTGCCAGGTGTTGAGGTAGACCTGGCCCTCCCGCTTGCCGAACTGCTGCGGGAAGGTGGCGTTGTTCACCAAGTACTTCGCCCTGGCCAGAGCCGCGTAGTAGGTGTGCGTGCCTGCCTCGACGAAGTCCACGCGCGGGTCGTCGGCGAATTCGGCGATCGTCGCGGCGTACTGCTCGAAGTCCGACAGCACCCAGGTGTGCTTGAGGTGGGCCAGGTCCGGAGCGGCGAGCAGGGCCCGGAAGATAGCCTCGGGGTTGCACAGCATGCCGTTGCCGGAGAAGGACTCGTAGACGACGCGTGACTCGTCGACGGGTGCCCGCCGTCCGTAGGCGATCCGCTCGTACTGGGCAGCTACCTGGACACGGCGGGCAATTTTTCGGACGCGGGCCCGGGGTCCGGAGGGCATGCGGCTCCTCGGTGTCGGGGGGTGTGGGCTTCGGACCTCTGAGCGGTGTCCAGCGGGACAGCCTATACGTCGCCGCTGAGTCGTTCTCTGCGTGTTACGCCGCGTGACGATTGACAACTTTTACGGATCTGAGAACCATTTTTTTGTCGACCAGTCAGCATCTGATGCGGCCGGTCGTCACGATGAAAGCGCACAGCACGATCGTGCGCCGGTCGCATCACGTAAAGGGGCTAGGCCTGATCATCCTTGCCGCCGATACGCGCTGGACCACCAGTGGGATGGTCCGGGGCTCGGCTCCTTGCCTGTTCCTTGGGGAAGTAGGTGCGGGGGATACGTGCCCTTCGTGGGATTCGAGTCCCGGATCTGGTCCGGACTGTGATCGTCACTGACTACATTCTTTGACTCCGAGGTGGCTGAACCATCAGCCCCACGAGCCACGGCCTCACGTCCGAATCCCCCGCCGGCGTGGGGCCGTGCCCGCTGGTTGTGCGGGCAGATGAACGTTGTCTCGCCGGGCGAAACCTGCCTCTGACTGGTAGGACACTCCTCGTGGATTTCCTCAAGCTTGCCGCCCAACTGACCGGCCGCGCTGCCCTCGAGGCCCGCTTCGCGGCAACCTTGCTGCAGGCCCGCGGGCCCGGGGTCGCGTTCACTCCACCGCACAAGCTGCTTGCCTCGCTGCGTGACCTCGAGGCGTACGGCCCGGTGGGTGCCGCCATCGCCGCGGCCACCGCGAGCGATCCCGACCGCGCCGCCATCGTCGACGAGATCGGCCCGTTGACCTTCGCCGAACTCGATCGGCGCAGCACCGCGTTGGCCAATGCGCTGCACGAACGCGGCGTCGGGTCCAAGGACGGCATGGGGATCTTGTGCCGTAACCACCGCGGGCTGTTCGAGGCGCTCGTGGCCGGCGCGAAGCTCGGCACCCGCACCCTGCTGCTCAACACTGACTTCGCCGGCCCGCAGCTCGCCGAGGTCTGCAAGCGCGAGGACGTTACCGTCCTGATCCACGACGAGGAGTTCACCGAGGTTGCGCAGGCCGTCGAGCCGTCCAGCGGGAAGTACGTCGCCTGGTTCGACGGTGACGACCCGCTGTCCGACGAGACGCCGCTCGAGGATCTGATCGCCGAGGGGTCGACGGCTCGACCACCCAAGCCGTCGGCCAAGCAGCGCATCGTGCTGCTGACGAGCGGCACCACCGGCACACCCAAGGGTGCCCCGCGTGACATGTCCGTGTCGCTGGCCCTGCCCGGCGGATATCTGTCCAAGATCCCGCTGCGCTCGGGACGGGTGGCCGTGCTGTCGGCACCTGCCTTTCACGCCTGGGGGCTGCTGAGCTCGATGCTCAACCTCGGCCTGGGCAACACGATCGTCACCGCCCGCAAGACCGACCCCACCTTCACCCTGGACGCGCTGGAGAAGCACGTCGCAGACACGTTGATCACGGTGCCGATCCTGCTCTCGCGGCTGCTCGAGGTCGGCGAGTCCGCGATTCGCGGGCGCGACCTGTCGGCGCTACGGGTCATCGCGGTGTCAGGGTCCGCGCTGTCCCCCGACCTCGCCGAACACACCATGGACCTGTTCGGCGACATCCTCTACAACCTCTACGGCTCAACCGAGGTCGCATACGCCACGATCGCCACGCCGCAGGACATGCGCGCCGCGCCCGGCACCGTCGGACGCCCGCCGACCGGCACGACCATCACCTTGTTCGACGACGATGGCAAGCCGGTCGGCGGCACCGACTCCGGACGCATCTTCGTTGCCAGCTCCATGCAGTTCGAGGGTTACACCGGCGGCGGCAGCAAGGAGACCGTCGACGGAATGATGTCGACGGGCGACGTCGGGCACTTCGACGCCCACGGCCGGCTGTTCGTCGACGGCCGCGACGACGACATGATTGTCTCCGGCGGCGAGAACGTCTTCCCGGCCGAGGTCGAGGATCTGCTCGGCTCCTTCGACGGCGTCTCCGAGGTCGCCGTGCTCGGCGTCGACGACGAGAAGTACGGCAAGCGGCTGCGCGCCTACGTGGTCAAGAGCGAGGGGTCCTCCGTCGACGAGGACACCCTCAAGGATCACGTCAAGAAGAACCTGGCCCGCTACAAGGTGCCCCGCGAGATCGTGTTCATCGACGAGATGCCGCGCAACCCGGCCGGGAAGGTGCTCAAGCGCAACCTGCCCGACCCCTGACCCCCGGGTTGGGGGTCAGGTTTTGGGGAGCACTGCGAGGATCGACTCGGTGACCTCGTCCTCGGTCCGCGCCGCGTCGACGGTGTGCAGCAGGCCGCGGTCGCGGTAGTAGTCGACGAGCGGCGCGGTGGCCTCGTCGAAGACACGCAGCCGGTTGGTAACCGTCTCCTCGTTGTCGTCGATCCGTCCCTCGGACTCCGCGCGGGCCAGGATGCGGCGCTTGAGCTCGTCGCGCGGGACGTCGAGGTAGATGACGGCGTCCGGGGTGGCGTCGTACTCCTCAGCCAGCCGCCGGGCCTCGACGGCCTGGTCGACCGAGCGCGGGAAGCCGTCGAGCAGGTATCCGTTGCGGTTGTTGGCCGCCCGCACCTTCGGCATAACGAGGTCGATGATCACCGAATCGGGGACGAGCTCGCCGTCGGCCATGATCTCCTCGGCCTTGCGGCCGAGCTCAGTGCCGGCGTCGACCTCGGCCCGCAGCAGGTCGCCGGTGGCCAGGTGCTCGAGCGACAGCAAGTCGGCGAGCCGCTTGCCCTGGGTGCCCTTGCCCGAGCCGGGTGGGCCGATCAGCAAGACGTTCATGTTTCTCACCTTTCCACCGCGCGCCGAGGGAGAGTCCCGCCGAGTGGTGTAAGTCGGGTTCCTGATCGTGGTGACCGGTG
>NZ_CAXTHK010000067.1:0-5850 GCF_964244045.1 uncultured Jatrophihabitans sp.
TGCAGGGTGGGGAATTACGCCGAGCAGAACTGGGGAAATTCAGCGAGCGCCATCAGCCCGCACCTGTCATCCGCATTCCGGCTCCATCTCGGTCGAGCGCCTACCCGGCGATCATCACCCCGACCACCGAGGTGAGCAGGGAGCGTAACCGGCGCTGACGACGTTCGCCTGTCGCGGATTGCCAAACCCACGACAGACACTCGCCGGGTCGAATAGCACAGATACCGTCGGGCCGTGGACAGCGAAGAGCGGTACGGACTAACGAGGTGATGGTCACGTCTCGACTACGCGGTCAAAGAGCTAACCGCAAGCAGTGGACAACCAGCCGACGATAGGGATGCTGTCGGAGATGCTGCTGTCCGCTTTCTCGAGTCGCTATATGCCCTGTGGGAGCATTGGGCGCGCCAAGATGTCGCTCGACGCAAGATGGCTGGCCAGGACGACGCCGTTCGAGGCGACGCGGGAGCTGAGCTCGTAGCTGCGTTGATCTGTGCACGCGGAGCCGTGCCACATGAACTGGTCGAGTTCGTCGAGCGGGCAGGCGACACCTACGGATCTGGGCGGTTCGGATTCGGCACCTATGGCCAGGGCTACTGGGCCTGGCGAAGCTACGCGAACCTGAAACAGGGCTACGCCGACCGGAACGCCTGGTATGCGGCTCGAGTGGCGCAATTCCCGATCGCAATCGTCGCGGTTACCGCGCATGAGTGGATGAAGCGACAACGAGAGCTTGGAAGCAGCGAGCTGTGATTGGCGCCCTCGTTAGACGGCCGCACGGTGGGCTGGCAGCTGCAAGCGCGCCAATACCGACTCATTGCCGAATCCGTGCGACCGACAGCTCCCGGCGCCACCGGCAAGCCACTCGGAGTGGCGCCAGAGGACCTGGCCACGATCTCGCCGTGGTTCGACTTCACCAACGCACGAGAGGCAATACCGGGTCTCGCCCTCGGCCCTCGCGCTTCCGGTCGCGGGGTCTTCGGCCCCGTCTTCCGCTATCAGTATCTGCATGTCCCACCCAATGCGAGCAACAGAGAAGTCCTGGACCTGCTCAACCGAGAAACCAATCGGCTGGAACAACAGGCTATTTAGCTTCAGACAATGGCGCGCTTGCCTTGTTGTACAACGTATAGGTACAATGGAATTACCGCGTTAGGAGACGTGCGCCATTGAATAGGCCCTGACTACGCGGTAACAACTCGCATTCGACCGTCACAGCTCGCTCGACTGCGTAATCCGACTTCGACGCGAACGCCAACATGGTGAGACCCGCTCGAAGATCAACCCAGGCCCGGCGCCGCATCAGCGGAGTCGGGCCTGCTTGCGTTCAGGGAGGAATCCAGGATGTTCCGCACAATGGTCACGGCACTCACCAAGATCAAGGCAGCGGCGAGAAGACTCGTGAAGGCCGCACTCGACCGGGTCGAGAAGATCACCCGGCGGCTGTGGCAAGAGCACTCGCATCGCATGAAAAGCGACGCCAGCTACGCCGCGGCCGCTGCGGTCGTCCTCGCCAGCTGCTTCGGCGCGGTACCTGCCACGGAGGCTCTTGCCGCGGTGGTGGCCATGCTGCTCGGGGTCGCCATGTCGAACCGCCGCAGCTACAGCCGGCCCACGTACGACCAAGGGGTGAGCCGCTGGAACACCAACCCCGACTGGGACGCGGAGATCGGCTTTGCCTGAAGTCTCCAAGTACGCACAGCACCCAAGCCCTCGACCAGCCGGTCGAGGGCTTTGTTTTGTTCCAGGGAGAACACCCATGCATGACACCACGCCACTGCACGTCGCCAGCCCCGACGACCTCGTCCAGGCCGTGCTGCAGATGATCGGCAGCACACCGCACGAGAGCCTCGTACTCGTCGGCATCGACGACACCACGATCACGGCCACCGTCACCGTCGATCTACCCGCTATCGCCCTGCCCGGCATCCTGCCGGCGCTGGTTCGCAGCGTCGCCCGCAGCTCGGCCACCGGCGTCATCGCGCTGGTGTACAGCACCACCGCCGCGAACACCGCGGTGCTGGTCGAACCGCTGAGCGTGGCATCGGACTGGGCTCGGCTCGAGTTGCTCGCCGCGCTGCGCGTTGACGACGGTGCGGTCCGGCCGCTCGCCGCCATCAGGCAGGTCGCTCAGCGCCGGAAGCGAGCGCGCCGCTGACGACCTCGACCCCGACCTACCTACGCCCTAGCGACCCCGGCTGGGGCTTCGTAATTTCCGAAGGAGAACAGCATGAACACGACCGACCCATCCGCACTGCGCATCACCGGACCAGGCGAGCTACTGGCCGCGATTCCTCATTTCCTCGGGTTCCACCCGATCGACTCACTGGTGATCATCGGCCTGGCCAGCGGCCGCCTGGTGGTGACCGCCCGCATGGACCTCGCCGACGCCGAGGACGACCAGCTTCTCGGCGACACCCTCGAGGCAATGACCCGCGGCGGCGTCACCGAGATCACCGGCGCCGTCTACGTCGGCACCAAACACGACACGGAGGGGCGACCGCATCCGGCGGTCATCACGCAACTCCGCCAGCAATCCGATGAGCACGGCATCGAGCTGCTCGACGTCTTCATCGTCGTCGGGAACCGGTGGTGGTCCGAACTGTGCGACGACGCCGTCTGCTGCCCGAGTGAGGGCAACGAGCTGCCGAGCAGGCCGACCGCGTTCACCACCGCCTCGGTGGTCGCCGGCGTGGTCGTCGCACCGACGCGAGAGGCCATGGCCGACCGGTTCGCGCCCGCGCCCAACCGGACCGACCTGCAGGCGCTCATCGACGAGGCCGAGAACGCGACCACCGCGGCGGTGCTCGAGGGTCGGGCCGAGCGACATGACAGGTCGGTCCAGCGGGCGATGTTCGCCGCGGCGCAGGTCGCCAAGCGCGGGGTGTACCCAAGCGACATCGACGTGGCGCGTTTCGTGGTGGCTCTGCGCCAAATCTCCGTCCGCGACAGCTACTGGCTCAAGATCGACACCCGCGGCTTCGACGGGCAAGCCCTCTGGCTGAACCTCGCGCAGCGAGCTCCGAGCCCCTACGACGCGGCGCCACTATTCCTGTACGCCTGGCCGACGTGGCGCTCAGGCAAGGGAGCCCTCGCGTCCATGGCCGTCGAACGGGCCCGCCAGGCGGACCCGGACTACAGCGCCGCCAACATGCTGCACGAGCTTGTCTGCCACGGTGTCGACCCGCGGCACTTCCCCAAGCTGCGCCCAATGACGTCACGCACCGAACACACCATCGCCTGACCTGCAACACCCACGTCGGTTCCGCCGACACACCGAGCCCCTGGCACCCGCCAGGGGCTCTTCTGCATTCTGAAAGAGAGCACCACTATGTCTCACGAGCTCGAACAGTTCAGCGACGGCACGACCGCCTTCGCCGCCGGCCACAACGTCGACGCCTGGCACCGCCTGGGAACCGTCCTACCCGACGGCCTCACCGCCGAGCAGGTCATGACCCACGCCAAGCTGGGCGGCTGGGACGTCGCCAAGCAGCCCGTCAGCACCACGCTCGTCGACGAGCACGGGGTGTCCACCATCGAGGTGGCCGGCAAGTTCATCACTGTCCGCATCAACCCGGCCACCAGGCGGCGCGAGATCATCGGCGGCCAGGAGCACAACGGCATCGTGGGCGAGACCTACCAGCCGTTCCAGAACGAGCGTCTCACCGAATACCTCCAGGCGCTCACCGACGAGTCGGGTGCGACGTTCGACACCGCGGGCTCTATGCGAGGCGGCGCCGACGTGTTTGTGACCATGAAGCTGCCGACCTCGATGATGATCGGCGGCGTCGACGCGGTGGACATGAACATCGCCGTGCTGAACAACCACACCGGGGATCGGGCCATCACCGGCCTGCTCACCCCGGTGCGGGTCGTGTGTGCCAACACCCAGCGCGCGGCGCTCGCCAACGCGGCGGGCACGTTCAAGATCAGGCACACCGCGAAGGCCGGCAACCGGGTGCGGGAAGCCCGCGAGGCGCTCGGGCTCACGTTCCGCTTCGTCGAGCAGTTCGAGCAAGCGGCTGAGCGGATGATCAACGAGGCTATGGCGCTCGACGACTTTGAGAAGGTCTGCGCCGAGATCTGGGAACCGGCCAGGGACGCGAAGCAAGGACGCAGCAGGACGATCGCGGCCAACCGAGAGACCGAGCTGCGAAAGCTGCTGCTGTCCGGTGGGAACAACGAGCAGATCCGCGGCACCCGTTGGGCCGGGTACCAGGCCATCACTGAGTACTTGGACCATGCCGCACCTGTGCACGGCAAGACCACCAGCGAGAAAGCGACGAACAGAGCTCTGCGCTCGATCAGCGGCTCTGTGTCAGATACGAAGACGCGGGCGTTCGCCCTGCTGTCGGCGTAACCGGGGTGGCTGGGCTGGCCGCGCACAACGGCCAGCCCAGCCAGGGGGCCACGAAGCCAAATGAGGCCTGCGTTGTGGAGAAGTAGTACTCCGACGGGCGCGCCTGGATCTCTGCTCTAGGCGTCTGGAACGGCAACAAGATGGACCAGCATTGGTTCGACCCCAGGTTGACTAACCAGAGTCGGGAGGTCGGAGTCAGTCATGCCGTCGAACTCCATCTGCACCCGTGCTGCTGCGCACGCGCTCCCGACCGATTGCCCCTCAGCGATCGCTGAATAGAACCGGGCGGCGAACGACATCGCGTCAGGGTCTCCAATGCTCGCCGACATGCCGATCCCGATTGGTACGACCTCGAGAAGTCCCGCGAGATGGCCCTCTGAGCTGCAGGAGTTGAGCACCACTAACAGGGGCGGCTCGTCGACGGCACCTAACGCGCGCGCGAACGCAGCCGCGCCCACGACCTGACCAGGGTTGTCGCTACTGGCATCCGTGTCGAACAGCAGCTCTTTCTGCGAGCTGTGACCTGAGAAGTGCAAGATGTGGGGCCGCACGCGAGCAAGCCCATCCAGCAGATCAGAAGTGGTGGCTGCGGGCATGTGCTCGATTTGCACTAGATCCCGCAGGGTCGCCGCCCGTACTCCGGCCTTCACTCGTCGGATCTCTTTGTCCACCCGAAGGTCGCCCTCGGACGACGCGGTCAAGTACAGGATTCGCAACGTCTCCTTCTTGGGTGGCCTCAGCTCAGCGATCTGCTCGGCCAGCCGGCGCTCACTCGACGAGAGCAGCCCTGCGGTACGGCTACGTTCCTGACGCAGGGTGGCCTCCCGCGCCTGGCGTGCGGCTGCTTCCGCGCGGGCACGAGCGCGGGCCTCGTCGGCGGCCTGCCGCGTCAACGCAGCAGAGAGCTCCTTGACCAATACCGCGTCCTGCTTGCTGCAGTCCGCCAACTTCTTGCTTTCCTCGGCGATCTTGCGCCCTTCCGCAAGCGCGACCTTCTCGGCACTACTCGCAGCCCTCAAATGGGATTGAACCCCCGACGGGGTAGACGCCTTGGCTGCCTTCTCCCGGTAGCCCGCCGCCTCGATGTCCTTCTTCGACTGCTTGGCCCGTGCCTCATAGATGCGTCGTTCGATCGCTGCGCGTTTCTTGGCTTGCTCGTCTTGCTTGCGACGAATCTGGTCTGGGGTGCTCATAAGGCTCCATCCTCGGGGTGGTCGCGTACTCCGACCGGCGCACCACTGTCTCCCGCAGGTCTGACAGAAATGCTGCATTCGGCCCCCACCACAAACGAGCGTTATGCGGGAGGGCTCGACGACATGCCCGTGAAGGCCAGGATCACGCCGATCCCGGGGTAGAGCACGCCCCGCTTCAGTCCCAGATTCAAGCTCCCGCATTCGGTTCTCGATGCGGGACTTCGTCATGCCCGGACCCGGGCAACCGGTTGTGCCCCGCGGGGTGGTGTAACTCGTTCGCGTGTAGTTCTGCGTTGTTGC
>NZ_CAXTHK010000068.1:0-5845 GCF_964244045.1 uncultured Jatrophihabitans sp.
TGTCCAGCCAGCCGATCGACCACTGGACGCAGAACGCGCCTATCCGCGGCATGAGCGCGGAGCCTTGCTGATCGAAGAGGCGTTGGGCTGATCCGTTCGGGTTAGCGGTGCAAGGTGGCGATGCCGGGGTCGGGTTGCCATTGCCAACCGCTGAAGTGATTGGCCTCCGCGCTGGCGGCCCGGATCACTGCACGAAGGACATGGTCGGGGTCGCACCCGTAGAGGCCGGAGGACCAGACGTGGTTGACCTCGAGGACAACGAACCGGTTGTCCGCGAGTCGAGCAACATCGAGGACCGCTGTGGGCGGTACGTCGCTGTCGGGTAGCGCGGCCAGCACGCCACTGATGAAGGTCGCGGCCTCGTCGTGGAACGACGCGCGGTGGGTGCGCAGCAGCGGTGTCCATGGGTCGTCCTGGACGAGGTACGGCGACCACGCGACCACTTCGCGGCCGATGGTGAAGACGCGGTACTCGGAGTCGATCGTCAGCCAGTCGGTGGTGGCGAGTAGGGCAATCGTGTCGGGAGCGTGCACGAGTGCCAATGCCGAGTCGAGTTCGGCGACGGTGGCATAGCGACGAGCCGGTAGGGCCCTGAACTTGGCTTCGGCGAGCTTGATGAAGGTCGCCGATCGAGCGAGCATCGCTCGCGCGCTGGCGACATCGACGAGGGCCCAGTTGCGACCAGTGACCTCGTGTGGCAGGCCCACGAACCATTCGGCGGTGGCGCCGTTCAGATGGATGGGAGCGCCGAGGTGTATTGCTTTTGCTAGCGGGCCGCCGGCGCAGCGGTAGGCGACACCTTGACCGGCGGTGCGCACCAGCGCGGGTATATCGACCCAGCCGTCGTCACTGGCCGCGATCCGGACAACCTCGAGACCGGCGGATTCGGCCGCACGGCCGAGATCGAACTCCCTCGTCAGGCTGTTCGGGGCATGCGCCAGGATGCGGATCACACCTCCATCATCGCGGCGAAGTCCAACGATCTCGGCCGAGCCGGGCGCGCCTGAAAGAGCCATGCCACGGCAGCGACCGTGGCGGAGCGCTCAACGCGGCAGGAGAGCGCGGCAGCGCGTCTACCGAACCTTGATGTAGGGCGGCAGCTCTGGCGGGAAGCTATTCTGGATTTCAGCGAACAGGGCGGCCGGCACTATGAGGTCGACGCCCCGCGACAGCGCGGCCATGATGGTGTCCGCCACGTCCTGCACATGAGAGAAGCTCGGTTCGCCGTCCCGGTGCGCGGAGATGACTCCTTCGTACGGCTCATCCAGAGCTACCAGCTCGATCGGTGCTTCGCTCACCGCCGCTCGCTCCCTACTTCCGTCCACTCGCCAATACCCCAGGGCATTCAACACGCTACTGAGCCACGCAACCGCCCATCGGCATGAGTGATCGTGATTGTTGGAGGCGGGTCTGTCCTCCTCAGGCGCATGAGCGTGTCTGATCGGAACCTGATCCGTGCGCGAGACGCGCGCCCGTAGTTCAGGCTGCGCGGCGGGCGATTCGACTTTGCTGCGCCGTCGCGCAGATCGCGATCGCGCGGAGCGCCGCGTCGTTGACCCGGTTGAGGTGCTCGCGTTCGGCGACGACGTTGATGCGTGCGGCCAGGTCGATGCCCTCCTGAGCCCGGCGGGCCAGCTCGGCCCAGCGGAAGCGGTGATCGGTGTTGGCGAGATCGCACGGCAGCGACACGCGGGCGTATAGCGCGTGCCAGCGGCCGTCGCCGGTCAGTGCGCTGGCCCCGTCGCGGCAGCATCCGCGTCCGGGCGGGCACGGCAGGTCCGGCGCGATGGTGCGGTGCGAGATGAGCTCGGCGACGGTGTTGGCGGCGATGCTGCGTCCGAGCTTGCCGATGAACACGGGCCTACGCGAGCGGGGGCTGTTGGGTTCCGGTGCGGCGCGGCGCTCCCGCATTCGAGTGGGCGTGTCGGGCCGCTCGCGCCAGCCGATGCCGGTGCTGTATCCGACTGCGCCGCCGGCGATGGCCAGCTCGCCCAGCAGCCCTTGGTTGAAGGCAATGACCGGTGCAGTCACCTTCGCGCGGGCGATGGCCGCTAGCAGCGACGCGGTCCGGTCTTGCGGCTTGGCGCCGTCGTCGACGCCGGTGGCCGAGAGTGCAATCTCGTCGAAGCCGGCAGCATCGATGGCGGCCAGCAGCGGGCCCAGGGCCTGTGACCAGGCAGGTCGTTCCAGCAGTCGCCAGCCGATGTCGACGACCGCGACCGTCGGCAGCGAGATCTTCTCGGCGTCCAGGACCGCGCGCATCGCGCGGTAGAGCAGGATCTGCCGTTCAGCCCAACCGTCGCCGGCGGCCTTGATGTGGATGTAGGGGCACATCAGAGCCGTCGCCCCGGCGGCGATCTGCGCGGCGATGGCGGCGCGGGTGATATCGAGGGCCAGCTCGCGGGTCAGCTGTGTAGGCGTCAGCACGTCCGGGCGGGCAAATGGCAGCTTGGCCCACGGATCACCGGGGTGCTGGAGGTCCTGGAGAAAATAGGTGTCTAGGTCGACCAGGACCGGTACGCCGGCTCGGCGGGCGCTGTCAGCGAACTGGGTCTTGGAGGCGGCGATGTGCGCGGGCAGTACCAGCCGCGGACGCACCACTACATCGCCGGGTGGGCGGCCGGCGAGCGGCATCAGGAACGTGTCCATCAGCGCAGCGTCGAGCCCGCTGGGCCTGATCAGCAGGTCCGGCATGGGTTACCTCCTTCGCTGTCGAGAACCACCCTACACAAGACACGCAACTTAATCGGAAATCGCGCGGCAACTTGACGGGCAATTCGACGCGCAGCACAATCGGACACATGAAGAAGAGGCAGCAATGACCGCCGCATCAAACGAGCACGGCGGCCTGACGTTCCTGCGTGTAATTGAGGACGTCAGCGACGCTGGCATCACCCAGGTCGAGCTGGGCAAGGCTGTTGGCGCCAGCGCTCGAACCATCGGCAACTGGGCCAGCGGCAGCACCATCCCCGGCGGCGTCAAGGCCCGCCGCCTGCTAGACATTCAGTACATCGTTCGCGAGCTTCGGCACGCCTACACAGACGAAGGCGTGCGGATCTGGCTGAACGCCCGCAACCGCAACCTCAACCGCGAACGCCCGCTCGACCTTCTGATCTCCGGGCAGTTCGACCTCGTCATGGCTGAGGCCGAGCGCGTCAGCGGCGGCATGTAGGACAGCTGCCATGGAGACGCTCGCCGTCCGCATCGCGTCGCTGACGCCGGTCACGGTCAAGGGCACCTGGCTACGTCATTCCGACGCCGGTTACCCGCAGCGGGCACTGGACGGGCATGCGGGGTACGGGCGCTGGGGCACCAAGCGTGGGTTCGATGTGCTGTACCTGGGAGAGCCGGAGCCGTCGGTCGTCGTCGAGGCGTACCGACACTTCATTGACCCCATCGAGGACCCGGCGATGCTGGCCGAGATCCGTCCGCGCATCCTGGTCACCGCGGGTGTGACGGTGGACGAGGTCCTCGACCTCACTAGCGCCGGGGCGCGGATGACCACTGGGTTGTCCCTGGAGATCCTCCAGTCCGACACCGACGACCGCGAGGCCTACGAACGCTGCCAGGAAGTGGCGCAGGTCGCTCACCAGCTCGGTCGGCGCGGCATCCTCGCGCCGGCTGCGACGAAATAGGGCGCACGCTCGCTCTCTTCAGCGATCTAACCGCCTCAGCAGGGCAGATGCCGTCCCGCACCGCGCCGGACGTGCTGTGGGAAACGTTGCCGCCGGACCCCCGCGTGCTCGAGCGTCGGCACGGCATGCGCGTCGTCCCACGCGAAGACAGCTAAAAGAGCGGTAGCGCTCAACGCGGCATGAGAGCGCGGCATGAGAGCGCGGCAGCGCTCAACGCGGCATGAGAGCGCGGCAGCGCTCAGCGCGGCATGAGAGCGCATGGTGAAGCTCGTGTGCAACGAGAATGGTCGTCTTGATGTCTGACTCAGACGGAGGTACGTATGGGACTGGGTCGGCGGATGATCCCCATCGTGGCGCTATTCGTCGCGCCGTGGGTTGGAGTGGCATGTACATCGAGGTCTACTGCAGCACACTCATCGGTTGCAGCCGGGACGAGATCGTCCGCGGCGTCGCAGGCGAGGACCGCATCGACGAGTCCGGTTCCGTCAGCCACCCGCGTGTCCGCTGACGTTCCGGGCACTGTCCGCGTTCTGCGGCCCGGCGACCACGTTCCTCGATGCAGCGCTCAGCGGGTGTCAGTCATCGCCCAGCAAAGGTTCGGAGGTGAGACCGGTGAGACTGAGATGCCGTTCGAGGTCTTGAACATTGGCCCTGCATGCTCGCTGCGCGGGTATCCGACAGTCGCCTTTCGCGACAAGCGCGGAGTCATCCCGTTCGTGGCAGTCCACGGCGGTCGCTACGTGACCGGTGCCGCGCCTGAAACGCTTTTGGTGCCGAAGTCCGCGACAGCTCGCTTCCTCGTCGCCAAGTACCGATGTGACATCGCTGTT
Source organism: uncultured Jatrophihabitans sp. (assembly GCF_964244045.1). Classification (NCBI taxonomy): domain Bacteria; kingdom Bacillati; phylum Actinomycetota; class Actinomycetes; order Jatrophihabitantales; family Jatrophihabitantaceae; genus Jatrophihabitans; species uncultured Jatrophihabitans sp. The sequence continues at coordinate 4,466 of NZ_CAXTHK010000068.1, forward strand.
CAAAGACAATCCACGACCTTGGAGGTCGGACTGCCCGGCACCGCGCGGCCGCAGGCGGTGCACACGACGGCACAACAGTTGATCAAGCCGGTCACCTACTGCGCTTCGACATCTCAGGCTTCAGAGTCAGGCAACGTCCTCTACGTATCGCCGATCGAACCCGACGTCGCTGACACCTACGCTCGGTAATCCCGGGCACGCAGCGCGGCATGAGCGCGGTAGCGCTCAACGCGGCATGGGAGCTACCGCTCCGCGCGCAAGGTCGGTTACGCACAGCTCAGCTACGCGCTGAGAACGACCCCGCAAGCCCCAAGAGAAGGAGAACGGCACCGATGAGGCCAATGTAGGAATCGTCCTTCAGCTCGCCGTAGCCTTCGAGAACCATCGCCACGGCGAGCAAGGCTGCCGATGCGCCGAACAGTCGGAAGTTGGCAACAGGCCTACCCCGACCAAACAAAACGCGGCGGCGAGTGATCGCCACGATCGCTAGGACTGCTGCGTAAGCGGCGATGACGAACAAACCGATGGCCAGGGCGGTCACGGCGCCAGCATATGTCTCAGTCGTGCACCTACATCGCACAACCGCACATCGGCAGAGTCGCCCGGTACGCGGCATAGAAAGACGTTCTGCGTGTCGGTGTAGGGCGTAGGAACGTCCTCCTGATGCGTTTCGGGCTTGGTGTCCCACGCACAAGGAGGACGTTCGGTGAGTCACGGTAATGGTGTGTCGCGCGGTGATCGCAACCGCAACGCGAGGCTGGCCCGGCTACGGGCTTTGGTGCCGGTCGTGAATGCGATCGTCGGGATCGATCTGGCTGATGTGAAGCAGATGGTCGTGGTGTGTGATCACGACTCGAAGGTGCTGGCGCGTAAGACGTTTCGGTGCAAGGCGTGGGACCTCGGGGCGGCGTTGGACTGGGCCGCCGACCGTGCGGCGGCGAAGGGGTTTACCGGGGTGACGGTGGCGTGTGAGCCGACCGGGCACCGATGGCGGGTCCTCGGCGAGCTCGCCGCGAGACGGGGGATGCCGTTCGTGTGTGTGCAGCCGGCGTTGACCTCGGCCGCGCGGCGCACCGAGGACCTGACGATGGACAAGACCGATGAGAAGGACGCGGTGCTGATCGCCCGGTTGACCGCGCAGCTGCGCTGCTACATCCCCGAGCAGAGCGACGAGACCTGGGCGCGTGCGCGGCACCTCGGTGCGCGTCGCGAGCAGTTGATCACCGAGACCACCGGTGCGGTGCAGCAGATGCGTGACCTGCTCGACTGTGTCTGGCCGGTGGTGCTCGAAGCTGCTGCGCAGCCGTTCCGCTGCCAGACGTGGTTCGCCGGACTCTCGGTCGTGCTCGAGCGTGACCGCGGTGAGCTGGCCCGCACCCG
>NZ_CAXTHK010000069.1:0-3828 GCF_964244045.1 uncultured Jatrophihabitans sp.
ACTCCGGTCACCGCGATCAGGAACCCGACTTACACCACTCGGCGGGACTCTCCCGCAGCGCGGGATAGCGAGCGATCGGCAGGTCCGCCAGATCGTCCAACCCGGCGCGAAGCGTCGGGCTGAGATCGTCTTGGACAGCCAGTGTCTGCGGAGCACCGAAGCCACCTCGGACGTCGATCAACTCGGCGCGGCCAGTTCCTGCCCAGCCAGAGCATGCCGGGCGCGGTGCCCGTCCTCACCGTCGTCGCCGAGCGCGTTCACCAGCACGGACGCATCGAGCACGCTCACCGACGGGTGTCAGCCAGAACTTCGACAGCCTCGGCCAAACCGACCCGACCACCCGACCGACGTCTGATCCGGGCCAGCACCTCCGCCGCCGTAGGCCGTTCGGCCAGCCGGCCCAGCTCGCCAGTCAGATACTGCTGCAGCGATAGTCCTGCGCCGCCGCCCGGCGCTGTAGTGCGAGTACTCGGCCGAAACGGACCAAGACCTACTCTGCTCGGCTTCAGCCCAGTACATACGGGCCTTGTGGGGCGGGTGGGACTCGAACCCACGACCCAGGGATTATGAGAACTTCCGGCCTCACCTTTGTGCTGTGCCCTTACGCTGCAGGGCATCCGGGGTATCGGCGATACCTTCGCAGACACAATCCTCGTCTGTAGCAATCCCATCAAACTCGACCGGCCGAACGCTGACGACTGCACGGTGTCCACCCACGCCGCCCCCGCCTCGCTTGAGCTGCGATACGCCCGAGTGCCATACAAGTGCCCGCAGTCGAAGATCCCCAAGAGCTCGCTGTAGAGGTCCTATCGTGTAGGCGGGAGGCTAGTGACGTTGCAAAGGCAGCTCGGGCTCTTCGATCCTTCGCTGAGCCCTGCCCCGAAGCCGCCACGGGCAGCGCGTCGGCTCAGCGTGCTGATCACAGTGAAGGCCGCCCCGAACCCTTCGTCGACCTACGGCGAGACGGTCTGTGTTGCAGGCATCTCCACCGACCTGGCAGACCCGGGCTGGGTCCGGCTATACCCGATCAACTTCCGCGAGCTCGGCTCGGACGCCCAATTCCAGAAGTACGACTTGATCGAAGTGGACGGCACACCGGCGGTCGGCGATCCAAGGTCGGAGAGCTGGCGGCCGATCATGACCACCATGACGCGCAGCGTTCATCTTCCACCCTGGGCCAAGCGCCGGCCGCTCGTCGACCCGTACATCGAGCCATCCATGTGCAAGATCAACTCTGGCTCGCTGCTTCCGGCCGCACGGTCTCTCGCTGCGATCCAGGTAGCTGACGTGTCCGACTTCGTGGTCACTCCGCACCCGGGCTGGTCGAAGGCCGAGCACGTCAAGATCGACCGCTACGTCAACCAGCTTGATCTGTTCGGAACGAACGACCGCACCGCCCTTGAAGCACCCCGCTTTCGCGGCAAGTATCACTGGCGCTGCTCCGACCGCGCCTGTCGAGGGCATGAGCAAGGTCTGCTCGACTGGGAGTTCGTCGCGCTGCAACGGAACCTGCACGACCGGCCAGATGACGAGACACAGGCTCTGCTCCGCCATCGGTTCCTGGAGGAGATCTGCGGGCCCGGCAAGGACCTTGCGTTCTACGTCGGCAACCAGGCCAAACGACACAATGTGTTCAGCGTCCTCGGGGTCTACTACCCCAAGGCGCGGTAGCCACCACCCACGACCTCGTCGATAATCACCTTCCGATGGCAGCGCTGCTCGTCGCGCTCAAAGCAGAAAACGGCGACCACATTTTCAACGGCGGCAGTACGCAAAGTCGCAAGGTCGCGCCGCGCGTTGTCAGAGGTGAGGAGCACCCGGAAGGCATCTCGGCCCTCCTGCACCTGCGCGCCCGAGAAGACCGAGCGGTTCTCCCGCGGATTGCCCAGGCCGCGCAGGTGCAGATAGCTGATGCCTTTCGCATCCAGCGCCGTTTTCAGCGCGGACTTGCTGAAGCCGCGTCGACGACTGACCGCGTTCAGGCGGACGTCGGCGAGCACGGTGACACCCCGCGCCGCCAGGTCCCGCACGAACTCGCCTACCTCGCGGCCCTCGTAACCGACCGAAACAAAGCCGTGCCGCCCGTGATCGGCGGGTTGGGCTGACTCCGAGCGGTCGTTCACGAGAGGCATACCGCCGACTCTAGATGGCTGGGTCAGCACCAGCGATAAGGTCATCCGGGCGCTCGACATGATCAGGTTCGCCTGCGTGACGGCTTGTTTCGCCAGGCTGGGCCGGTGACCATCACCGCGCCGGGCGGCAGCGGTAACTCCCCAGCGGCCCAGGGGCCTGCGTACCAGGATGGCCACCGTGGCGGCGCCGGCCATGTCCTGTCGACCTCAGGCAGGGTGATGCGGGGGATGTCGGTCGAGGCGACCGCCCAGCTCTGCCGGTCGAAGGCGTGCGCCGGCACCCAGGCTGCGACGGCCAGCTCGTCATCGACGTCGACGAGGCGGACGCGCATCGTGAGGCAGCCCCACCAGCCAGTTGGATGACGCCCCCACGCGATGAGGAAGGCGGCGTGCGGAGGCTGGTGCAGGTACACCGCCAACGCCATGCGGTCGATTAGAACACAGGCTCGAATTAGAAGGCGTGGGCAGAGCCGACGTGGCCATCGTGGGCGACGTGCTCCCAGCAGTAGTGCCCGCCGCATTCCGGGCAAGTGGCGCGGGCGTCTGCGCGACAGGCGCTCAACTCGCAGCCGCCGTAGTCGGCGGTGTGCCCATACTTCGGTGAGGGATAGGTCGGGTGAAGAGCGTGGCGCTGGAGTGACGAACAGCTCGAACAACCGCTGACCTACGCCCTCAACGACATCGTCCATGGTTTAGGAGAAAACCAGGATCAAGCTGACATAGCGACGACTCGTCGACTGGCTTTGCGCGCTGGGGGAACGCAACTCGCCTGTCATCGTTTACGCTCGCAATCCGCATCGCAACGGGTGGTGACGCGGCTGGCCGGGAGGATTGCGCGATGAATGAGTCGAAGGTTGGAAGCAAGAGGTGTTCCGCGCGGATCTTGAGTAAGCGACACTCCCTCGCCCACCGCCTTCTCATTGGACTAATCGCCACCATGCTTACCGCGACGGCGTCGATCGCCGTCGGGACAGCGCCAGCCTCCGCAGCATTTGGCTTTGCGAACTCGCAGATTGCCGTCAAAGCGCAGTCCTACGCGATTGGATCATCCGGCGGGCAGTGCAAGGTCTTCGCGGAAAACGTCGTCAACGCCGTGCTCGCTGCGAACGGGCTCAAGGCACGGGTCGGCGGTTACGGCTCTCCAGGCGGCGCGTACTACGGCGCATACGCAAATGCTGGGGGCACTCTCGTGACCTCCGACGCCGCCCAGGTCGGTGACCTTGTCCAGATCACCTACGGTCCGAGCAAGAATTCGGACTACCCGCCGACGGACACGAGCAAGCCGGCGAGGCATTTGCACACGGCAATCATCGTCGGCATGACCAGCACCGCAGGGACTTACATCCTTCGCGATTCGAACTGGAACGGCGATGGGAAGGTCTTTCAGCACACACTCAACCCCGTCGCCTGGGCCGCGCAAACGGGGTCCACGGCCTACTTCTGGCGGTTCGGGACGGCAACTAGCGGTAGCCCGGCTCCTCGTCTCGGCAAGGCGGATCTGGTGATGGCCAATGCTGCGGCCGGCACCTACGACGTCGCACTGTCCACCGGCAGTGGGTTCGGCGCCCCCGGCACCGGACACTGGCTTTCGGGCTGGTCGACGAGCCCGTCTTGGACCGGACTCGCCGACGTCAACGGCGACGGCAAGGCGGATCTGGTGATGGCCAATGCTGCGGCCGGCACCTACGACGTCGCA
>NZ_CAXTHK010000069.1:3928-5660 GCF_964244045.1 uncultured Jatrophihabitans sp.
CGGACACTGGCTTTCGGGCTGGTCGACGAGCCCGTCTTGGACCGGACTCGCCGACACAGACGGCAGCTGAGATTCCCGAGAAGTGCGGTCCTCAGCGAGTTGACTGCAAAGTCGGCATAAAGCCCGCTTGATGGGTCGCCGGCGACGACGGGCGAGTCCTCTGGCTGGCCTGGTAATCGACCTGCCGCGGTAGGCGACGTGCTATCGACCTGCGGTCGTATGCGCCGTCGAGGTTTCTGCGAGTTGACAAATTCAGTGAAGGTAGCCGTCCCACTTCGGCTCCCAGACCGGTTCCTGCAGCCCGGACGGAGCGAGCGTGCCGACGCTGCGTGCGAGTGCGACGGGGGCTGGCAGCGGAACAGCGGACACGAGGCCAGTGTCCCCACCCTGCCCAACGCGACGACCAGCGCCGCCCGCCCGACCAGCGAGGTCGGGAGGGCGGCCCGGTAAGCGACAATCCCTAGCGGGTGGCGGTGTTGAGGCGGTGCAGGAACGCGGCCATGGCCTGCCGGCTGACGGCGGTGGTGGGGTGGAAGCCGCCGTCGCTGTAGCCGGTGGTGACCTTCTCGGTGACGAGGTAGTTGATGTCACCGCAGAACTGGCTGGACGCGGGCACGTCGTTGAACGCCGCACTGGTGCAGGCCGGTGCGGTCCCGCCCGGGTTGGCGAGTCGGTACAGGAACGTCGAGGTCGCCTGACGCGACACCGCGGCAGTCGGGTGGAAACCGCCGTCGGCGTAACCCGTGATCGCGCCGGAGGCCTTCAGTGCTGCGATGTCGGCGCAGAACGGCGAGCTGACCGCCACGTCGGTGAACGGTTTGCTGGTGCACGCGGCCGCCGTGTTGCCGGGGTTGGCGTAGCGGTAGAGGAACGCAGCCATCGCCTGGCGGGTCACCGTCGCGGCCGGGCGGAAGTCACCGTCGGGGTAGCCGGCCGTGATCTTGTTTCGGGTGAGGTAGTTGATGTCCGCGCAGAACGGGCTCGACGTCGCCACGTCCGGGAACGGGGCAGCGGTGCAGGTGTAGTCCATAGGGGTTGCGGTGGTGCCGCCGGTAGTAGCCGGGGGCGCGGCCGTCGCCACGACTGACACGTCGTCGAAACCGACGAAAAAGAAATCTTCGCCCGGCCCGAGCGTGGTGGCCCCGACGGTGAACTCAAGTGATGGCGGGGTATCGATGGTGTGCGGTGTCGTGAATGTGGCGCTGTAGGGGGTCCAGGTGGTCGGCGGTAGCTCCGTGGACGTCAGTAGCGAGACGGTGCCGACCGAGCCCTGTGCGGTCTCGGCGTTGGTCACTGAGGCGGTGAGCGGTGTGGAGCTGGTCGGCGTCAGCGGCCCGTCTGTCTTGGAGAACCAACTCACTGAATAGGTGGTGTCTGGAGCGACAGTCAGTAGCTGGCTCAAAGTAGTCACGGTGTCGGGCTTGCTTTCCGTGCCGTACCAGGTAGTGCCCGAGTGCGGGTCCACACCGCTGAGGGATTGGACTTTGACGTTGGCGTCCGTACTCCATCCAGGCGGTGGAAACCCGAAGGTCTCGAAGCCACAGTTGACAACGATGTTCTCGACCTGACCGCAATCGCCTTGATCGGTATCCGCGGCAGACGCCCCCGACGCGCCGGCCAGGACGGCGGCGCCGGTGACGGCGCCCACCGCCAGCATCGTCGCCAGTCGGCGGCCCGTGATCGCGCTCATCGAAATTCCCCAGTGATGCTCATTGAATTTCCCCACCCGTGT
>NZ_CAXTHK010000070.1:0-5549 GCF_964244045.1 uncultured Jatrophihabitans sp.
AGCAACGCAGAGCTGTACGCGAACGATTTACACCACTCCCCGGGGCACGACCTCGGTTACCCGTTGCTGGGCGAAGTAAGTCTCGCGCGTGCCCTCGGCATAGCCGTCAGAGCTTGCGAACGGATCGTTTTGGTCGGGCATGCTCGCCTCATCGACAGTCGGCGGTGAAACTTCCAAACGTTATATGCAGTCCGATCATTTGGCATGTAGCCACGCTGCAGAAGGCTCGATCAAGTTCAGCCGCTGGACGTTCTGCGTCGTCCTGCGTCGATAACTTGGCAGAGGCGGCTTGTGTCACAAGCGGATCCCTGACCGGATCCGCGCTCATCGCGGCGTGAGCGGTCGGCAGCTCGCTTAGCAGGGCAGGAACGCGTCAGTACACGGCGACCGCGCCCAGTCGCTGGACGGCCTCATCGACCGCGCTGCCCCGGATGGCCCATTCAAGTTCTGCGCCGTCGATCGTCTTGAGACGTACGACCACGAAGTCGGGGTCCAGAGAGATACGTTCGTCCTCCGACCGCGGCCGGAGCGCGCTGACCTGTACGGAGTCAATGATCACGCTTGTCGGCCCGATACGCAGGTGGCGATCCGTGATCGCCGTGCTGAAGGTCGCCCACCTCTGTGTGACACCTTGCTGCACGCCTGATCGAGTGCGGAACGCGCTGACCACGGTGCCCTTACGCGAAATGTCCTTCTCATCCTGACGCTTGGGCCCGGGGAGCAGATCGGTCAACGCGTCGAGCAGAAACTCAATCACTTCATCAGTATCGCCGTCCCACTCGTTTCATCTCAGCAAGGTGACGCAACTCAGCGAGACCGACGTTTGTGCCTAGGCCGATCCATCTCCGGCTCTGAGACCAGGCATCTGCAGCAGTAGACCCTCGTAACTTATCGGTCCTCGCTTCGCGGCAGGCGAGCATGCAGACGCCGTTCGTCGGCGGCGCTCTGGTCACGGGCACGTCGATGCGCTTCGTCGCGATCCACACCCAGGGCTGTCAACATCCGGTCGACGTTGGCATCATCGATCAACAGCAGTTGGACGAGGAGATGACTGACATCGGCTTTGCTGTCGGCTTTGCCGGCCTGCAGCGCCGCGTCAGCCATCACCCGTTTTGCATCCGGTGCCGGCCGAATCGAGCGCGCCACCCCGACGCGGGAGTCGCCAATGAAGCTGGTCGGGACCCGCTGAGTCTGTGCTTCCGACACTCCAAGCGCGGTCCGCGCGGGCTGGCCACCGTCGACACGAAGTACCGCGGCGAGCAGATGGTCCACGCTCATAGTGCGGTGCCCGTGCTGGGGTGCCAGGTCCTGAGCCAGCGCGATGACGCGGCGCCCGCGCTCGGTGAAAAGTTCCAGCATTCGCGTCTCCACTCAACGGGTTTCGGTTCGGCATAGTGCACGTGGGCGCTGAGCGCAAGGCTGGTGGCGAGTAGGGTGTCCCGAATCTGGGGTGTCGTTCTGCCGGCGTGTTGATCACCGCTAGCGGTCGAGGTATCCGGATGACTGAAGTCGCGTTGTGTCCCCAACCGAGGCCCCCTCGGTGGAACCGAAGAACCCGCGCGAGTCCGCAAGCGAACCCGCCTCTGGTGCGAGAGTGATCCCACGTCCACCGGGCTCAGGGCCCACCGGCTGCCCGCAAGCGGGGATAACTCCCTGAGCGACGCGCGAGCCGCCGCCACCTGAGCGTCTTAGAGCAGGGCGGTTGCAACTGCCCGCGGGCATCTGGTCGCCTGCATCAGCACGGTGAGACCCGTTGCCGTGGCCCGGACATGGGCTCAAGTTGGTGGGTCCGGCGCCGATGCTCCTCGTAGCGAGGTCGGTGGAGCAGGAGGGTCATGATCGAGGTCTGTCAGCGACGCGCGGATCGGCGACGTGCGTCCACTGCCACGTTGGGAATCCTGGTCGTCGGGCTGCTCGTGGGCACCGCGGTTACCGGCGCTTCTGCCTCGCGGGGGTCTTCGCGAGTCTCGGGTTTGTCACCGTCGTTGCGTTGCCGTGGCTGTTGATTCGACGCGAAAACGTTCGAGAAGCCCGTCGCCGCCAGGCCGGGGATGCCCCATCATGGCCGGCGAAGCTACCCGTAGTAAGCCTGCGGGCGCTGGGTGGTCAACCCGCGCCCGTGACGACCTCGCCGTCACTGGCCGGCTCACCTTGGAGCGCGACTCCTGGGTGTACCGACCGTCGCACGCAACGGTCCACACTCTCGACACCACCGCCGAGCTGCGCTGGGCCCGGACGTGTCCCGTGCAGGGTGAGAACACGTTCGGCTTGTTCTCACCCGGCGTTCTCACATTCCACGTCGACGGGGTCGGCGCAGTCGGCGTCGAAGCCCGTCACGTCGCGGGCATCGAGGCAATGTCGGGCCATCTCGGTCCGCGATAGCGGTGATGCCGGTCGTCATCTAGGCAACCGCTGATGCCGCGATGAGTGCGTTGACCCGGTCGACGATTCCCTGAGACATGGCGGGCCTGCACGCCGCGATCAGCCGTACGGACCTTTGTCGAATCGAGGCTGTCCCGATCACCGGTCGGCTTGCGGGACGGTCTATTGAACTACGTGAGTCGACCGAAAAAGTCCGTCGCCGTTACCTCGCCGTCGCCGCCGGTACGTATTCGACATCGTCAAGGGATACACCGCCTTGGGTATGCGGCCCAGAGCGCAGCTCGGGTCATCGAGAAAAGTTCTTGTGGCGCGCAGCAGATCGGTCTCGGCCGGCGTCTCCTATAACCGTGGACGAGGAATTTGAGCAGTTCGCGGCCCGTGAGCTATCGCCGCTCCTGCGGTACGCCGTGATGCTCACCGGTGACCGCGAACTGGCCCGCGATCTCGTCCAGGACGTCATGCTCAAAGCCCATTCCCAGTGGCGCCAGGTCAGCATCGCGGACCATCCCCGGCTGTACGTCCGCACGATGATCACCCGTGCCTACATCTCTTGGCGTCGGAGATGGTCGGTGCGCAACGTCCTCATCGCCTATGACCCGGACAACGAACCGCCTCCGTCGCCGGACCACGCCGTCACCGTGACCGACCGCGCTGACGTCTGGCAACGCCTCGCCACATTGCCCCGCCAGCAGCGCGCCGTGCTCGTGCTGCGCTACTACGAGCAACTCACGGACACCGAGATCGCGACCGTCCTCGGCTGTTCGACCGGGACGGTGCGCGGCTATGCCTCGCGGGCGCTGGCCACCCTTTGACTTCACCTCAGCGTGGAATCCAACCTGGAGCGATCATGAATGCCGAACAGGTCTTGACAGCGACCTTCACAGACCACGAGGACCTTGCCCCTGACGCGGACGAGGTGCTCAGTGCGATCCAGCGAAAGCTCGCCGACCGTCATCGTCGCGTGGTGATTCGCTCGTTCACGGTGCTAGGCGCCGCAGCGGCCGTCGTCGCAATCGCACTTGCTATACGCATCGTTGGCGGAAGTCCCCAGCATCTGCGGACAGCCGTAACCCCCGCGCCGGTCAGCCATTCCACCCCGCCGACGCCCACGGCGAGCGAGGCGCCAGCCCTCCCCGCGCCCGATCACCTGACCCTGGCCGCCGGGTGGCTACCCAGCGCCAGGGCGACGACCGTGGTCGCTGCCAACGGCTTCGGCACGCAGTACCGCGGCTACGACATGACGGTGTCCGGCGCCGACGTGTACGTGCTCGTCTCGCTCAACCCCGGCACGACACTGCCGACAACCGACAAACGCGGAACGCCGCATGACCTGACCATCGTCGGGCACAGCGCACGCGAGTGGGCGGTCGACTTCTGGTACGACCTATCCTTCCTGGCCACCCCGGACCGGGTCGCCAGCGTCAGCGTCGAGGTAGCAGACGAGCACCCGCTGAACTCAACAACCTCGGCCGCAGGATTGCGCGCCATCGGACGACACGTCGCCCGCGCCCTGCGATTCGACGCCAATGAACCGATCGGCGCGCAGTTCGAGCTCACCTACCTGCCAAACGGAGTCACCGTCGGATCGGTCCAGCGCGACAACGGCCAGGACACGACCTACCTGCTCGCTGTACCGCATGTCGCCCGCGACCACTCGAACGCAGCGAGCATTGTGGCGGATTACGAGGACGCCTCAAACGGATCAAGTGGTGCGGGGCGCGGCGCGGACCACGGCCAGGCCGGTCGACCAGTGCAGGGCTACGCGACGGTTGTCTCTCACAACGGAGACACATACACGCTGTCGATCCCGAACTTCCATGGCGTGCCGCTCAGCCTGACGACCGGACCGGGAGTCACGACTGTCGCCACCCTGTACCGAATAGCAGACGGGATCAGGTGGCTCGGCTAGCTCAAAGGCACAGCGGCGAGTGATCGCGCGCCGAGACGGCATTCCGGCCGCCGCGATTGGGAATCCGCGAATGGGATGCTGGCGGAGACCGGATGTGTGTCGACCCGGCCACGTCGCCCAGTACGGCGTGACATCGTGATCCACATGGCAAGTGGTCCATCTCCTCGAGACGAGTCCTTCGTGCTCCGGCCGTCGCGTTTGGCATATCGTCGGCGCGTCGTGCCGGCAGCGGTGGGAATGACGCCGCTCGTGGTCCTTGGGTTCCTTCGCGTGATTGTTGAGCTTGATTCCAGACCCGCTCGGCTGGCGGTGGGCCTAATCGGTCTGCTGTTCCTGCTGCTGGTAATCGCGATCGTTGTGTCGGTACCGCGCACCGCGCGACTGGCCGTATCGTCGAACCGGGTCGAGCTCCGCGGCTGGTTCCTGCGGCCACGCAGTTTCGCCACGCAGGACGTCACGACGATCGTGAAAGCGCGAACATCCCGCACGCAGGTCCTGCTGCTCGACGCCCGTGGCAGACGGCTGCTCGCTCTCAACGCTCCGCCCTGGCCACGCGCCGGTATCGATCACGTCGTCGACACCATCGGTGCGCCCATCGACCTCATCAACACGATGGCGCCGAAACAGCTCCGCACGAATTACCCCGGAGCTGTCCCATTTGCATACGCGCACCCTCTAAGATTTGGCATCTTGGTCAACCTGGCATGGATCGTGCTGGTCATCATCGTCACCGTCCTCGTGCAACTCTGACTACCCCAGCGCTCGTCCCGGAAGCGGACCCGGCAACGGGCACGGCCAGCCTGGGCCCAAGGGCAATGGGTTGGCCGGGGCCGGTCGGCCCCGGAGACGGATCGTCATGCGGAACCTCGGAACATCTCGAGCGCGTGCGCGTGGCGATGGACTCGCGGGAAGCAGATGCCACCAACCGCAGTCAGCGGCGGCGCTCAGCCTGGCAGGACAGTCGGCGGTCGTCCCTGTGGTCGGACGGAGGCAACGCGGGTCGGACTGCAAGGTCTCAGCTGGGACCGTTCTCTTTGTTGCGGTCCTGTGCTGGACGATCCGCTTTCCGGTCGCCACGCTGTGAGGATGCGACGTGCACGGCCAGCCCAGGTGGCCGCTTACGCAGTCGTCGCAACTCTCGCAGCGGCGCTTTGCGCCGGTTGCGGTTCGTCAACGACCCCCCGGGAGTCGGGACGGTCCACTCGAGGGGACTGCCCCCGGTTCGGTTGACTCCTTGCCTGTGAGGATTGCTCCTCGC
>NZ_CAXTHK010000071.1:0-5273 GCF_964244045.1 uncultured Jatrophihabitans sp.
ACCGGTCACCACGATCAGGAACCCGACTTACACCACTCGGCGGGACTCTCCCGTACACGTCCTCTGTACCGGCAGGACAACGACACCGGCGAGCTGATGCTCAACAGCCGCATCGCACACATCCATGCCCGCCGGCCAGGCGGGCCGCGCTGGATAGAGATGACAGCCGACGCTAACCGGTCGCAGGACAACCTCCTGCTTCTGTGCATCGAGCACTCCTACGAGATCGACGAGCGCGCGAACGCCTACCCTGCCAATCTTCTGCGTGAGTGGAAGGCCGCCCAGATCGACGAGTACGAACAGTTGTTGCGCAACTGGCCACTGTCAGACACTGACGCCGGGCGAGTGTTGGAGGCGTCCTCACAGGCGCGCGAGCAGCAGCACGCCCAGGCCATGGTCGCGCTCGTACGGGCGGTCAAGCGCCTAACTTTAGAGGCGCAGCGAACGCGCAGCGGCCCCGCCGCGCACGCAGCGGCATGGCGTGCGCTGATCGAGCAGGTTCGCCGATCCATGCCGATGTGGGACGACGAAGGCGAGCGCGTCTACGTCGAGCCCTCACGCGCTGAAACCGCTAAGTGCAAGGCTGCCCTGCTCGAAGCTCTGCGTGATGCGTGCACATCACTGGCGCCGGCCGCAGACGCAGTCAAGGTCGAGCTTGCCGCCGTCCAGGCAAGCCGACCTTCAACCCGTCCCTGGAGCGAATGGCTCTCCATCGCGGTCGACGACGCTATAACCGCGTCCGGCATTTGGCCGGGCCCGCCGGCTCTCGAGGACGACACGCGACTCGAGGACGCACTGCTTGAAATCGAGCAAGCCTGCGACGCGCTCGCGGCAGCCTGGCGGGGCGAGAGCCCGCCGCCGCCACCGACTAGGACCGAGCCGGCATCGGTGGCTCCTGAGCCGGACCCGCTGAGGGCACACCGGGCGCTGCTGGACAACGCCCGCCCGTACGCGCGCGTCCACCACAAGCCTTTCGATCCCGAACTGCGGGCGCAGCTCGCCAACGCGGCTGGCCCGGCTGCGAAAATCCCGCCGGTGGCTTCGGCGATGGGCATTGGGCTTTCGACCACCTGCGGTCTCGCCGCGGCAGTCGCGGCCAACGCAACCGACGAGCAGCTCGCTCACCTAACAACGCAGGACGTTGCTCTGCGACCGCTGTCGGCCGCGGTCCAGCTGCTGGCCGAGACGGCGCGCACCGCGAGCAACCGTGGCCGCGACATCGCCTCCATGCAGGCAAAGGACGCTCTGGTCGAGCTGTGGAACTCGATCGATTTCACTGACCCGGAAACCTTCGACCACGACGACGCCAACGGCGCAAGCGTGTTTCACCACGGCGCACGCGTTAGCTCGCCCGACCAGGCACGCGAGCGACTGGAGGCCGCGCTGACCAGCTCGTCGGAGCTTTTGCTGCCGATGGTCAGCTACTGCGCCGAGTGGGTCGAGAGTTTGAGTACTGGCGACTGGAGCCCGGTCGGCGTGGCACGCCGCTACCGCGAGCTTCCCGCCTGGTTCCCAATCGCTGCAGTCGTCGCAGCGGCCGACGGGATCGACCTCAGCGAGGTAAAGATCGACAATTTTGGCGAAACTCGCGCTGACGATTCCCGATCATTGCTTGCGCAGGTGCTCTGGCTAGCAGGCCAAGATACCGACGGCAGAGGTGGCGCAAGATAACCGGGCGGCTCAACCAATTGGACGAGGCCACCACATTGGACTTGGCGCAACTTGAAATCGCGTTCGCTGGGCCAGTCACGACGCGCCCTTCGGCTTGATCGGGCCCGTGACGGTCTCGGCATCTAGCACGGCTGTCAGACCAGGTGACCATCACCAGTCGATTGGCTGCGCACGTCGGACGCGAGAAGAAGCTAGACGATCTTGTTCATATCGACTTCGATCTTGGCTGCTCGAAGCTCCTTCGCTAGGTCGTATTTCCACGCCCCTGCGGGATCGACGGGCTTGTAGATCACGCCGTTCAAGTCGGACGGCAGCTCAACGTCGCCCTTGTGCAGAGCGACTACCCGAGGCCTGCCCAAGCGTCCGATGAAGTAGCCGTGCTCAAGCACCACGTTTTGACGAGCGCGGTATTTCCAGTCGTCCGTGCCTTTAGCGCGGCCCTCGTCATCTGGCGTCAAGAGGATGATCGCGAAGATGGCCTGTTGAGCATGAGCTTCGAATTTCTCGATGACCGTCTGGCCCTCGTCTGCCTGTTGATGAAGCACAACGACTTTGGCGCCGGTCGCGCGTTCCACAAGGTGCTGTACTTGAGACTTGAGCCCATCATCGTGTCCGTGTACAACGAAGATCGTTCCGGCACCTTCGGGGTCCGCAGGTGCCGGCTCGACCTCAGATGACTCGGGGTCGAGGTCCAACTCGAGTTCGTATATAGCTGCATCAATGAACGCGGCCGCTTCACCAACCTGTCCATGGAAGTAGTGGCGGTCCCGCTCGTCCTCGCCAGGGCTGCCCGTCCATATGCCCACGGTGTAACTGACGCCTTCGAACGATTCGAGCGCCGTGGAGCTGGGTCCCAGTGATCGCTGCATGACCGCCCGCACCTTGGATCGCCACTCACTGTGCGCAGGCCCCTCACGTCGGACCTCGGACGTATCCGCTTGATCGCGCAGCTTCCTCAGCTCACGTATGGCGGTCGCTGGGTTCATGATCTGCACGGTAGCTGAGGAGACCGACGGGAAGGTGGTCCACCCAGCTGCAGTTGCTTGCTCGTTTACTCGCTCGATGTTGCTGGCCTTGAGCCGAAGGTAGCTATCAATCGTCAGTTCGTCATATTGCCGTACTGCTCGACCAAGCACGATCGTCCAGTTGCCCTCACCGTCTTCCGAGAAGGCTTCGATCCCGGGCGGCCACTCCGAGCGCAGAACGACGCCAGCTGCGTACAGGAGGTGATCAGGCCAGTAGTAAGCGGGCCTACTGCCCAACTCCTTACTTGATAGCTGCACCTCTGCCAGTCGGCCCGGGTCCATCCTTGTTTGTCGATGGCGTTTAGCCGCCTCTTTCAAGACGGCTACGAAGGCTAGGGCCATCTCCTCTCCGTGCGGATGCTTGGCGAGGCCGCTAAGGGTCAACTCGACCTGGCTATCTTCAGGCGGGAACGGGGCCGTCCTATCGAAGCGGACATCTGAGTAGAAGAGAGTTGAGGGTGTTCGGATACCGAGGACCGGGAAGGTTTGAAGCACTTCCAGCGCGTCGAGACCAGAATCTTCTAGCTCTGACGCGACGTACTGGAAGAACGGCCATCGCTGCGATTGATGCCACGCGAGCATGAGAACGTCTGCGAGGCGCTGCTGGTCTCCGGTCCACGCGTCGCCCCAGTCCATTGACCCACCCTAAGCCGACGGCGATCCGTGAGGCGGGAAGGTGTGGCGCTCTGCGGCCCCTCGTGTGCGCTCGGCTGCGAGGAGCCGCCCTACGGTTATTGGGTACTAGCTAGTCAGCCCCGCCCGCAGGCGTAGGCACCTCGTCAGGGTCGAGCGCGTGGCCTCTCGGTCGGCGTTTCGCCGGCCACGGACGCCGCGACGATTCGCGCCACCACCGGCGCGGGACAGGCGCTCCCTGACGAGCCGACCCCAGCGCCTTGCGCTCTGCGAGGGCGTTCGCGCGTGCGGGCGGCGATAACCCGGCGCTCCCGCTGTGCGACGGACGCCATGACTCCGGGAACCAGCTCACCGGGGGCGTGGTCGTGTCTAGGCCCAAATCGATTGCGACCACGGCCCACCCCCTACCCTGCAGAGGCCGCCATCACGTCGGCGAAGTCATGGAGCAAGCGGGACAAGCGGTCAAGCTTCGCCAGGACCAGCGCCGATGCCTCTGCGCCGAATAAAGCAGCCGCAACGCACCAGCACAGATCACCTCATTTGCGCTCGTTGCCCAGCGGCCGGCCGACGCGCATATCGAGGCCTCTTTGTGTCAAGTGGCTCGTCGTGGAGGTTTCGCCGGTGCAGGGGTGGGCTTGTAGGCGCGGCTGGATTTAGAGTTGGTCCCGGTCCGGGAGTGGCTTTTCCGAAGAGCCGGTTCGGGGTGTGAGCCGGTCGCGCTGGATGCAGAGTCGTTCCCCGTTTGCCCTCCCGGGCCGCTCTCGTTCGGCTGTCGGGCTGCGCGGCGGGCGTCGGCGATCATGCGGGCGTAGAGGGCGTCGCTGATCTTGCGTTTCAGGGCGCGCAGCGCGCACTTCGGCGCCATCCCTTCGTCGATCTTGCGGCGGTAGTAGTCGCGGCCGGCGGTGCCGTGGTGGCTGATCTGGCTGACCGCGGCCATATGGATGGCGTGGTTGAGGTGCCGGTTCCCGCGCCTGGACAGCCGGTGGATGGTGCGGTTGCCGGAGGACGCTTCGATGGGTGCTGTGCCGTTGTAGGCGGCGAAGTGATCACGGGTCGGGAAGCGGCTGATCGCACCCACGTCGCCGACGACGGTCGCGGTCACGACCGGGCCCGCGCCGTAGACCTGTGAGACGGTGGTGCCGGATGCGGCGACGATTGCTGTGAGGCGTCGTTTGGCTGCGCGGCGCTGCTCATCGACCCGCCGTAGGTCCTCGAGCAGCTCGTGCGCGAGCTCGAGCCGAGCTTCGCCGACAGCGTCGACCGGCTGGATGCTTGCGAGCACTGCGGAGGCCTGGATCGCCGATATTTGCTTGGGAAAACCGCCAGCGACGAGGTCGCAGAGGATCGCGTGCAGACGGCAGACGATGCGGTTGCGAGTACGGCTCAAGTCGCGGTGCCGACGAACCCAGACCTTCATCACCGAGGCGTGATCCTCGGCCGCGACAGCGCGAATGTCAGGTGAGCGCATCGCGGCGACAGCAACCGAGCGGGCGTCGTTGGGGTCGTTCTTGTTCACCGTCCCGGTGTTCAGCAGCCGCACCCTCGCGGCGAGCTTGGGCTGGACATCGAGGACCTGTTCACCGGCGGCGAGCAGCTGCTGCGCGAGCAGCCGACCCAGACCAGTAGCGCCCTCAATTGCCCAGACCCGCTCGCTCCAGGGCGACGCCCACGAACGCAGGTTCTCGACCTGCGACGACGAGGCCCGGACTCGGATCTGACCGAGTCTCGCCTCGTCAGGCGCAAGTGCGACCGCCGTATGCGATGCCTTGTGCGGGTCGATGCCGATCATCACTACAGCCAAGATGTCCTCCTCGAAGTGGATGGACCGTGGCGGGCATGTCTGATTTCGGATCGACCTGCGTTCTCGCCTCTTTCGAGCCACGCCACGGTCGTGCCCCGGGGAGTGGTGTAAATCGTTCGCGTACAGCTCTGCGTTGTTGC
>NZ_CAXTHK010000072.1:0-5137 GCF_964244045.1 uncultured Jatrophihabitans sp.
CCGGCTACTATCCGAGCCAACCGAACCTGTTGCATCGACAGCTTGAATCCAAGGCCGATTCTGGTCGTCTCGGGGTCGATAATCAGGGTCGGTCTCACACGCCGACCGGTTGTGGGTCGGGCTGCACGACGGTGAGCCCGTCGCCGCCCAGGTCGACGTCAAAGGTGATGGTGTCGCCCTCGAGGATCTGGCCGGACAGCACCGACCGGGCGAGCGAGTCCTCGATCGTGGTCTGGATCAGCCGGCGCAGCGGACGGGCGCCGTAGACGGGGTCGAAGCCCGTCAGCGCCAGCCAGTCTTTCGCCGCCTGGGTCGCCATCACCGTGATCCGGCGATCGGCGAGCCGGGCGTTGAGGCGTCCGAGGTTGATGTCCACGATCTTGGCCAGCTCCTCGGTGCCGAGCGCGTCGAAGAGGACGATCTCGTCCAGCCGGTTCAAGAACTCCGGCTTGAACGCGCCTCGGACCACGCCCATCACGGCGTCCCGCTTCATCTTGTCGTCCAGGCTCGCGTTCGACAGGAACTGTGAGCCCAGGTTGGAGGTCAAGATCATGATCACGTTGCGGAAGTCGACCGTCCGGCCCTGGCCGTCGGTCAGCCGGCCGTCGTCGAGCACCTGCAGCAAGATGTCGAAGACCTCGCTGTGGGCCTTCTCGACCTCGTCGAGCAGCACGACCGCGTACGGCCGCCGGCGGACGGCCTCGGTGAGCTGGCCGCCCTCGTCGTAGCCGACGTAGCCGGGCGGGGCCCCGACGAGCCGCGAGACCGAGTGCTTCTCGGAGTACTCACTCATGTCGATCCGGATCATCGCGTGCTCGTCGTCGAACAGGAACTCCGCCAGCGACTTGGCCAGCTCGGTCTTGCCCACGCCGGTGGGGCCGAGGAACAGGAACGACCCGGTCGGCCGGTTGGGGTCGGAGATGCCGGCGCGGGACCGCCGGACCGCGTCGGAGACGGCCTTGACCGCGGGTCGCTGGCCGATCAGCCGCTCGCCGATCCGGTCCTCCATGCTCAGCAGCTTGTCGGTCTCGCCCTGCAGCAGCCGGCCGGTCGGGATGCCCGTCCAGTTGGCCACCACCTCGGCGATATCCTGCGCGCCGACCTGCTCGCTCACCATGGACGGCAGCACGTTCTCGGCGCCGGACGCGGTCGCCAGCTCCTTCTCCAGGGCGGGGATCTCGCCGTAGCTGATCTCGCTGGCCCGGACCAGGTCGCCGTCACGCAGGTACCGGTCGGCCTGGCTGCGCAGCTCGTCGATCTGCTTCTTGAGGTCGCCGACCCGGTTCAGACCCTGCTTCTCGGCCTCCCAGCGGGCCTCGAGGCCGCGGAGCTCTTCTTGGGTGTTGGCCAGCTCCTCGTCCAGCCGGTGCCGCCGGTCGCGGCTGCCGGCGTCGGACTCCTTCTCGAGCGCGAAGCGCTGCATCTGCATCCGCTCGACGCTGCGCCGCAGCACGTCGATCTCCTCAGGAGAGGAGTCAATTTCCATCCGCAGCCGGGACGCAGCCTCGTCCACGAGGTCGATGGCCTTGTCCGGCAGCTGCCGGGAGGTGATGTAGCGGTTGGACAGGCTTGCGGCCGCCACCAGGGCGGCGTCGGTGATGGCCACCTTGTGGTGGGCCTCGTAGCGCTCCCGCAGCCCCCGCAGGATGGCGATGGTGTCCTCGACGCTCGGCTCGCCGACGTAGACCTGCTGGAAACGGCGCTCCAGCGCGGGGTCCTTCTCGATCCGCTCGCGGTACTCGTCCAGCGTGGTGGCGCCGATCATCCGCAGCTCGCCGCGGGCCAGCATCGGCTTGAGCATGTTGCCGGCGTCCATCGACGAGTCGCCGGAGGCACCGGCCCCGACGACGGTGTGCAGCTCGTCGATGAAGGTGATGACCTGGCCCTCGGCCTCACGGATCTCGGTCAGCACGGCCTTCAGCCGCTCCTCGAACTCGCCGCGGTACTTCGCGCCGGCCACCATCGACGGCAGGTCGAGTGAGACCAGCCGACGACCCTTGAGCGAGTCGGGTACGTCGCCGGCGACGAGCCGCTGGGCCAAGCCTTCGACGACGGCGGTCTTGCCCACGCCGGGCTCGCCGATGAGGACCGGGTTGTTCTTGGTCCGGCGGGCGAGCACCTGCACGACCCGGCGGATCTCGGTGTCGCGGCCGATGACGGGGTCGAGCTTGCCGTCGCGGGCCTGCTCGGTGAGGTCGACGCCGTACTGGTCGAGGGCGGAGGAGGTGCCCTCGGCCTCGGCGCTGGTGACGCGTTTGCTGCCGCGGACCTCGTTGAACGCCTTGGTCAGCGCGCGGGGGTCGACACGCAGGTCGAGCAGCGCCTTCTTGACGTCGGAGTCCACCGCGGCGAGGGAGATCATCAGGTGCTCCGTCGCGACGAAGGAGTCGCCGAGCTGTTCGGCCCGGTTCTCCGCGTCGGCCAGGACCCGGGCGAACGCGCCGGAGAGCTGCGGCTGGGCGACCGAGGAGCCGCTGGCCTTCGGCAGCTTGGCGATCGCCCCCTGCGCGGCCGCGTCGACGACGGCGGGGTCCGCGCCGACGGCGGTGATCAGCGGCGCCACAGTGTTGCCGGGCACCAGCAGCAGCGCGTGCAGCAGGTGCGACGGCTCAACGTTCGGGTTGCCCGTGGAGAGGGCGGTCCGCAACGCGGTCGAGACCGCGTCGCGGCTCTTCGTGGTGAGCTTGTTGGTGTCCATCGATCCTCGAATTGCTAGAGGGTTGAGTCCGACGCACTCAACTATCCGTCGGACGCCCGCCAAACGCAAGTCAAGTTGAGCCTGTTGCGCTCAAGGTCTTGGACGAGCCTTCACGATGCCTGGGCACGGCCGGAGTCCGACACGGTGGAGATCACGACGCGACCGAAGGCATCCTGGGTGGCGAGCTGCATGGGCCACCGCGTAACAAAGGGCGCCATTGCGCTCGCCCAATAACGGTCGTGCTCCTGGACCTCGCTGGACCCGGGGCGGGACAGGAGCAGGGCCGGGGAGCCGAAGCCCGCGAGGTGGTCGAAGAAGTGACCGAACGAGTCCACCTCGGCCGGCGACGGGACCAGCGGAACGTCGTCGATCGGTACGACGACCGGCGCGGGCCGTCCGGCCTCGTCAATGATGACGAGGCGGAGCGATCGGATGTCGAAGTCGCCTTCGCCCACCAAGGTCGACCAGAGCAAGGCCAGGTCATGGTCGCTGGTCACGGTCATGTCGTTGAGGTACTGCTTCGAAGAGGTCATGACTCAACCCTGGGTCATCGGGGCGCGCCGTGCGAGTTGTCCACAGGGCTGGGAGCATCTGTCTCCTGAAGTCTCCTCGCAGTCCGATCCCAGGACCGAAGCCCGGCGACACCTCGTGCTGAGATCGATCCGATCACTGGTTGGCCTTCACCGCCCGATGCGACGATCCAGCCGGCGCAGGTCTGATGCTGCGATCCGGCATCGTGCCTCGTTCTCGGTATCCGCTCGGCTGACGGCTTCCGTTCCCCGGCGATCGCCAGCTTCGCCGAGCAGAGTCGGTTCCTGTCAAGAAGTTGTGATCCCTCGCGCTACTAGCTAGTCGCCAATAAACCACAGGAAATGGCGGGGAGGGCGCTGTCCCCGCTCACAAAGGAATATCACCGCACTGAGGATCTGTCCTTCTACTTCAGAAAGTAAGGGTACAGAGGAAAGACTTTCGAGTTCTACCTTCAACGCGAGCATCTGCCCTTTGTTGAATATTGTGTCTCGTATGCATCTACCCCTGCGAGCAGCGGATAGGCGGATAGGCGGATACAGGCTCTTCTACAGTCTTGAGTAGTGGGAAAGGACTAGTAAGCCGACCGACCTCTGCACCAGCACCCAGCTGTCGCCAGCTCGGACATGGTAGCTGTGCATGTACTCGACATTGAAGTTGTGCACGGTCGCGGTTTACCGGTCGGAACGACCGACACGAGCTCGACTCGCACGCCCTCGGCGTCCACCGCATTGGGCCGTGCCCTACCGACGGTCACGGGACTGTCTAGGACTGCTCGACATCTCTCCGAGCTTGATCCACTGCCTCTTGGTAGCGCTCAGTCAACGGAGCCAAGAGCGATGACTCGAGGACTGACTCGATGTTCCAGAAAACCTGCCGCTCAGCCTGCCCAACAGGAGTAGATGAGGTGCCAGCATCGTTGCTGCGGCACAGCCAGTCAAAAAGTACAAGCGCCTCCGCCTTGGATAGTTTTAGAACCACGTTATCATCCACCGCCCAAACCTCCGTGACTCAGAACATGCTCCAGCGGAATTGCCTCTAATCGCCATCCGCTTACGAATTCTCCCTGTCGCGTCGTTATCACATTGAGCCCGCTGTTCGGGTCAACATAGTGAACAACATCAGATCCACGGTAAGTGCCTTCAATCCGTTGAGTCGCTGGCGAGTTCACGTGCGCCTGGATCGCCTCATCGAAGCGGCTTGCCGCGGCAGGGCTGTAGTTGCCCTCAACACCGAAATCCACCGCATGCTTAAACTTCCTTTGCAGTTGAAGAGCCGTCGTCCGGCATTCGTTGTGAACCAGCACCCAGTGTTGCCCGGTCGACACATGGTAGTTGTGCAGGTGCTCAACGTTGAGGTTGTAGACGGTCGCCGTTCCACCGGTCGGGGTGACCGACACGAGCTCGATCCGCACATCCTCGGCGTCGACCAGTTTGTCCCCCGGTTGCAGCTCGCGGACCGGGGTCCAGCCGCGGCCGTCGACCCAGAACGGGTGCTCCGCCGTCGAGGTGACAGACCCAGTCGAAGTCTCGACGACGTAGGTCTCCACGTCCTCGTGCACGTAGGTGTCCAGCACCCGCTTCGCGAACGTCTCCCCCGTCTCCGGGTCGGCAGCGAGGACCTCATCGCCGACCACGATCTCCTCGATCGCCTTCGACGTGCCATCGCCGAGCAGCACCTGCGTGCCGGCCACGAAACACGCCGATCCCGACACCTTCGTCAGCACCCCGCCTGCCGCACCGCCGGTCGCGCCGCCGACCAACGCACCACCACCGGTAGCCCGAGCGAACCCGGACGCAGTCAACGGCTGACCCGACGTCGCGTAGCCCAGACCGCCCGTGACACCGCCGTCAGCTGCTCCCGCCGCCGCGCCGGTGACGATGTTGCGGCCCAGACAGTTCATCCCAGACC
>NZ_CAXTHK010000073.1:0-4868 GCF_964244045.1 uncultured Jatrophihabitans sp.
CAGTTCTACTGTCCGCCAGCGTGCACATCTCGTGACCGCCAGCGTTCAGTTCTTGTTGTCCCTTGACACATCATGAACCGTCCCGGGTTTCATGCCGTCTTCGTGTTGGCGGCGTCGCCGGTTGGTGAGCCGGTGTGGTGATCGTAGTAGCGCTGTTCGAACTCTTCTGGCGTGGCGAGGTCGAGCAGGCTGTGTAGGCGGTGGTTGTTGTACCAGTCGACGTAGTTCATGGTCAGGGCTTCGACGTCGGCCAGGGTGCGTAGCGGGCCGGTCCGGAAGGGTGATCCGGTGGCGATGGCTTCGTTCTTGAACAGGCCCATGAATGACTCGGCGACGGCGTTGTCGTAGGCGTCGCCGACCGAGCCGATCGAGGCCGACAACCCCTGCAGCGCCAGGGTTTCGGTGAACCGGATGGACGTGTACTGACTGCCCGCGTCGGAGTGGTGGATCATCCCGGCGGGCACCGGTCGGCCGGTGTGATCACGACGCCACAGCGCCATCGACAGACACGCCTCGACGAACGCGACGTCTTTCGTTGCTGCGGCTGACCAGCCCACGATCGCGCGCGAGTAGAGGTCGATCGCGAACGCCACGTAGACGAACCCGGACCAGGTTGCGACGTAGGTGAAGTCGGTGACCCAGGCCCGGTTCGGTGAGCTGGTGCGGAAGTCGCGGTTGAGCAGGTCACCGGCGCGCACGCCGTCTTTGCCGGCGATGGTGGTGCGGATCTTGCGGCCGCGGATCAGGCCCCGCATGCGCTCTTGGCGCATCAGCCGGTCGACCGTGTGCTTCGAGACGCCCTCGTGCCCACTGCGTCGCAGCCAGGCGGTCATCTTGCGGCGGCCGTAGAGGATCTCAGGCAACGGCCCGCCCGTCGAGCTGCCGGTGCGCAGCGATCGCAGCGTGTCGACAATGCCGGCGTCGGTGACCGTCCGCGCCGCGGGCGGGGTGGTGCGCCAGGACCGGTAGGTGCGTGGGGCGACCTGCACGCCCTGCTCACGCAGGACGGCGCAGATCGACTCGACCCCATGACCAGCAGCGCGCTGCTCGTCGATGAACCGGGCGATCAACGGTGGCGAGGGTCGAGTTCCCTCGCGAAGAAAATCGAGGCCGCCTTCAAGATCTCGTTGGCCTCACGAAGGTCGGCGTTCTCCTTCTTCAACCGCTTGATCTCGGCCAACTCCTCACTCGTGGGCCCGGGACGGGCGCCGGCATCGGTCTGGGCCCGCACGACCCACTTACGCAGCGTCTCCGGACCGACCCCGAGCTTGGGTCCCAACGCCTGCGCGACCTTCCACGCCGAGCCGTATTCATCGAGTCGATCAAGAGCCATCCGGGTCGCGCGTTCCCGCTGCTCGGCGGGGTACCTGTTGGGCATGATCTGCATCCTTCGCAAGAAGCGAAGCGGCATCAAACCCGGGACGGTTCATCACGATCGGCATCACCGCGGCGACATACCACGACGTTGACAACATGCTGTCCTCGATACGGATCGCCAACGTCAATGCGCTTGGCTGCGCGAGCAAGCTCGGGGCAGCCACTAACACGACGCGAGGCCCGTCTGACGTTCTCGTTCCAGACCACCCGGCAGCCGTGGTGCGTTGCGGGTACGGCGGACGTAACGCCTCTCAACTACTCGTCGGCAGCTACCTGCTCAATCCGCCGCAAACGGACCGGCTGGCGACGGCACTCAACAGGCTCGTCCCGGACCCGTGCAAGTGCGTTCATGGGGGTACTGCGGCTCCGAACCACGACGAAGTTCTGTACTTCTACTTTTCGGACGCGACAGTGCTTCGGGTCAATGGGGCAATAGGGGCCAACCTCGACAGCTACTCCAACCGAAAGCGAACCGTCGCCAATTACAGCAGTTCTATCGCCGAACTACTCGCTGAACTAACCAGCCAACGTTAGGAATCAAAGGTGACTGGAGTTCCAACCAATGCGGCCCAACTTGGTTCCACCCGCGGACGGAGCCACGTTTAACGCGGCATGAAAGTGCGGTCGCGCTCAACGCGGGAGGAGAGCGCGGCGGTCCGGTCTCTGCGGGATCAGCCTAGGTGTGGAGGCGGGTTGTCGTCGCGGTTCGGCTCCCACCCCTGTAGCCGAATCACGCCAAGCCCGTTGTTGCTGCTGACGTATTCGACCCAGATCGTGATCAGACGTCCCTGCGCTCGTTCTTGGGCCCACGCGAGCACGTCAGGGGCGTCGGCTCCGCTGAGTCGCCACTGTTCGGACGTCCACCCAGCTTCCCGGTTCTCAGATGCGCGTCGCCAGAAGGAGACCCGATAGGCGGACTCGTCTACTTCCCACCGCGTATCGCGCGGGTCGACATGTTCGGCGTCCACTGTCACAACGTACGGTCAAGGCCACCCACGCAGGACTGCGACGCGGCATGATCGGTTGCGCGCTGCAGCTTTGCAGCGCTAACCGGCGATCACTGTGCTTCGCTAACGACGATCCACTCGTCTGCGGCCTTCCGGACGGCGGTCGATGCGGCGAAGGGTTCGACCTGTACGTGGCTTCGATGACCTGCGACGCTCGTGATCTCGACGCGCTGTGACTTCTTGTCGCTCCCGCCCAGCAGGGCCTGAACGCTGTGCCGCCCAGCCGCGATGTCCAGCTCTGTCGCGTCGCCGTAACCGAGTTCGGCAACGCGGTGGCCGTCAACCTCAACCAGGTACTTGCGCAGGAGATCGTCAGCGCTCGCTAGTGGGCGGCTAACGAGCAGCAGCGCACCCGGACCGTTCCACTCGCGAGCTGCTAGTCGTACACCGGCATCTCCTGCCCGCAGCCGAATGACGACGCGGAGCGCGCCCGCAACTAGGGGTGTCGCGAGTGCGAACGAAAGAATGGCGAACGGTAGGACGTGTTGCGCCAGGAGGTAGTACAAACCCAGGACGATAAGCACGGCAGCACCACCGAGCGCGCCGAGCAGAGTGCGCCGCAGCCCGTAGGACAACCCTGGGTCTCCTTCCCTCAGGCGTCACGACGCAGCGAACGATGCCAGAGCTCACCTGCCAGCTCACGCAGGCATCAGCTTCTTCGCAGCGCACCAGCGATCAACGCGGCAGGAGAGCGCGGCAGCGCTCAACGCGGCAGGAGAGCGCGGCAGCGGTCCGCACTAGAGCAGACGAAACAGGCAGGCGACGGCTACGAAAGCGACGCCTCCGGCTGCTAGAGCCAAGGCGCCTATACGGGGTCCGTGGCGTAGATCGCGCCACGGAGGTAGTGCGGTCGCTGCGGTCACTCCTGCGGCGGCTTCGACCACGCAAAATGTCATGACCCATGTGGTCGTAGAACCTGACCAAAGGAGGTTACACGCAAGCCAAACTTCAGGTCCGAGCAAGATCATGCCTGCAAAGCGCGGATCACGAACCCGGTCCCGCGCCGACCACCTCGGGCCGGCTTCGGAACTCACGGTGCGATTGTTACACGAGCGCAGTAGCGCTCAACGCGGCATTTGCGATTGAAGGCAGGTGGCAACATCGGTTCGTGGATGCACACGGTAGGGGCGCAGATCCGTTCCATGCCTCGCACGAATCCGGGGTGCCCGGTCCTGACACGCCTGCCTACGAGTTCGAGCAGGTTCAGTGGGCCGGTCCCTCCGCTGTGATGCTGCAGGCGTTGCGGCTGGTTCAGCAGGATCTCGACACGGTGGGGTTGGAGCGCATCCGGCTGAGCTTTGCGGTCGCGGGCGGCAGCGACGAGTACCCCATCGTGAACGTGCAATGGAGGGGTACGTGGACCAGCGATTCGATCGACCTGGACGCCACTGATCTCGCCGGGGTCACGGCCGACGTTGCCGCACAGATGGCTCAAGGCCTGATCGAGCTCGAGGGCATCTACATGCCGACCTGCCCTGATCACAACAATTGGGCATCGGCCGGCGTGAGCATTGGGGGCTCAGCCGTCTGGGCGTGCAACAAACAGGGCGTCACGCCCCACGTGCTCGCCGCGGTCGGAGAACTCGATCTCATCCGAACGCCTCGCCACCGCATCGCACCGCTGTGGCGCAACTTGGCTGAACTCGGACCTCCCTGAGCCACCTCACGGCAGGCGGCCGGCGCCGCGAGCAGGCGCCGACCGACATGAGCGCGGTGGCGCTCAACGCGGCATGGGAGCGCGATGGTCACGCTAGCCGCGCGCTGGACCCCCGCAGTAATGGATGTGTTCCCCGCGACGCATCGCCTTGCGAGTCCGGCGCTGCCACTTGGCGTAACGCTTGCCGAAGGGGATCGACACGCGGCCCAATGCCTGGGCAGCCTCGAAGTAGTACGGCGCCTCAGACGAATCGGCCGCTTCACGAAGCATCTCGCACAAGTGGACGCTGGCGACGGTGCCCTGAAGGTCGTACACCTTCGCGTGATCGGTCACCGCCGCGAGCAGCTTGTCGGGCTCCACGGCGTCGAAGATGCGACCCAGAGCTAGGAAATATCGATTCGACCCGTCATCCATCGAGAGACGAACAGCCACTACATGATCCACGTCCATGAGTATCCGTGACCTGCACTGTGCGGTCTCATCCGATCCGTGTGCGGCATGAGCGCGGAGCGCTCAACGCGGCGGAACTGTACGGGCCCCAAGATCTCATCCAACGGTTGCCACCCACATGGTCAACTAGCATCGGCCCATGAAGCGGGTGTGGGCATGGTTCCTCGCGGACATCCGCGGTGATAACCGCAATCCGCGCCGCGCGAGGCTGGAGAGCCTCGAGGAACGAGCGCCTACTGCGGGCCTCGTCCTGGTAGTCATCGTCGGCTCGGTCGCGTGGTTCTCAGACCTGTTCGTCGACGAGTCAGGCGTGACGAACGTGGGAGCCTGACCCGGTTCTCCGGACACAATCGGTGTGCTGATCATGCCGCGGCGCA
>NZ_CAXTHK010000074.1:0-3306 GCF_964244045.1 uncultured Jatrophihabitans sp.
GAAACATGAAACTCCGTGCAATCGCCGCCGGACTTCGGTACGACGTCTCGCGGCTAGGTCGTCGAACGTCAAGCGACGAGCAGTACTCGCCGGCCTGGGACCCGACAATTCCGAGCGGGTCGACAACCTACGGGGCACGTGAGTCGCCCAAACGCAGCCCACGTTCCTCCTGAGGGCAGCGAGCGATCGATCCCGGTAGCCGATCCGCTATCGATATTCGGGTTGCGGCTCGGTTGGGTCGGCGCGGACGATGTCGAGTCCCGCAGCTCGCAACAGCTCGTCGATGGCTGCGGTGCTGGCTCCGATCCCGGCCCAGTGTGGGTCTACGTCGTTGGCGACACACCAGGAACGATCGGCGGGCCAGATGAAGGCGGGGTTGGGCATATCGGTGCGCGGCATGCCGGGCAGATAGTCGGCCGCGCCCCAGTCCCCGAAGTCATTGAGCAGGCCACGAAACAGGTAGTAGTTCCGATGCGGGATTGCCACCTTCGATCCGTCAAGGACGGACTGGTCGAATGCTGGTGCCATAGCCGGTCCGCGGGTGACCGTTCCGGTGTCGAGGTTCGCGATGCGCAGCCGGTCCCCGCCGTGAATGGCAGACCCCCACCCTTCCCAGAGGCAGAAGAAGCAGTCATCGGGCGTCGTTGTGTGCCGCCCCAGCACGTCGAGCACACCACGTATCAGTAGGGCCTCCGAATCAGGAATGTCGTTCTCGTCGACATCGTTCTCGCTCTGACCCGGAACGTTCGGGTCCGGGATGAAGCGGAGTCTTGCGTAGCCGGCGAAACCGGGGGGACCGAACTGGATCAGTTGCCAGAGGTCTGTCTCACTTGCCGTCAGCCAGGCCGCCGGCGACACATCCGAACACCACACCAGCGTCATGGCCCGGAGTCTGCCGCACTGCCAAACCGAGAAGCTGAGCGTGAACCGGACGACGATCCCGTCCACGCAGTCGCTTGATGACGGGGTGCCAATCGGGACGACCATCATCAACCCCGTCACGAACGCGCTCGAGGTTGGCGCACGCGTCGCAGCCCGGTCCGCATAAGGGCGACTTCATGGCCGAATTTCGTCATCTGCGAAGGGGCCTAACACGCTGCAGGGGGCGACGTTTGTTTGGACTGCGGCGTTCAGTCGTCGCCTACGACCTTGAAGCGGCCGCGTCGGCTGGACGGCTCACTCATGAAGTTCAGTCCCGCGCTCCGCGCACCATGCGTAGGACAGGCGCTGCCGCCTGCGACGTCCGACGGTTGCCGCCCTTGAGCGCGACCGGCACAAGGCCGAAGACGTACTGGTCCAGTTCGTCCTGGGTAATCAGCAGGTCAGCCGCGACGTCAGCAGCGCTCACGCCTCGCGCACGAAGAGACTTGAACATCTTCGCGAGGACCTGCGACGTCTCCGGAACGATGGGGTTGAACGGCTCGCCGCGCCGGTAGCCCATCTGAGACAAGCGAACGCACGCGTCGCGATACACCCACTCGCTCATCAGACCCAGCTCGTTCAGCCTGTGGGCGAGCGCCATGGCGGAGACCTTCCAGTGCGTCTTGGCCCTCAGAATGCGGTCGACGGGTGCTTGACGAAGGCCAGCTGCGAGAACCGTGTCCCGCGGCATCAAGAACGCGGACGCGAAGGCCTGGGCTTGAGCCTCTGCTTCTTTTCCGTGCGGGACCTCATCACCACAGTGCAGCACCAAATGTGCCAACTCGTGGGCTGCGTCGAAGCGTCTGCGCTCGCCGGTTTTGCCGGTGTTCAGGAACACGTACGGCGCGCCATCGAGCCGGAAGCTGTACGCGTCCACGCTCGCGACGTCGCCGGCGAGCGAGTAGACCCGAGTCCCGTGGGCTTCAAGGAGGTGCAGCACGTTGCTGACCGGAGCTTGACCGAGCCCCCATCGCTCCCGCACGACTGCGGCGGCATCCTCGGGGTCATAACCCTCGAGCGTCGGGACGTCGACTGCAGGCAGTCGGAACCGGTCGTCGAGCCATGCCGTCAGCGCGAGGGCGACCGAGCCAGCTGCTGTCGCGGAGTCGCGCTGGCGGGCCGACATCTTGCTCAATGCGCGGAAACTGACGATGTCGTGCGGAACGGTGTCCAGGTCGGGTGCGTAGAAGAACTGCTTAGGCACGTCGAGCGTCACAGAGAGGGCGGCGACGTTCTCGGTGAGTGGCGCCACAGTTCCGTCCTCCCAGCGCGCGACAGTGCGCGCGGCCACGTCCAGGTCTGCCGCCAGCGCACTCGCTGTGAGTGCTCTGCGATGACGGATCAGGCGGAGGCGGGAGGGGTTGAAACGTTCGCTGCCGAGCTCACCGGAGTCTGTCGGGTTCACTTCTCGGGGACGTCGATGACGATGTCGCCACCCTCGTCACCGAAGTCGTCGTCGGGCCCGCCCTCATTGCTCAGCGGCGGCAGGATGAAGCGTCGGCTCCAATGCGTGACAAAGCCTCGCGCGTCAACGTGATCGGGTAGCGAAAGCTCCGACCGCACCTCGGTCTCAGCAGCGAACTGCAGCAGGATCCACGTCACGACCTGCGGCGTCGCGACCTCGGCTGTTCCGGGTACCCGGAACAGACTGAGTTGCTCGACGTTCGTCCGAACGGCCGCCTCGGTCTGCTCGCCACGGGGCCATTTGGTCCGTGGCTGCTTCCTGAATAAGTGAGACGGCAGCCCCGTCAACTCGTTTCCGGCCGCGGTGACTATCGCGATCCCTCGGCCGCGGTGCACTGTCCGGGCGACGCCGTCGGAGTCGTCAGCAGTCCACCCGTCGTGGACGAACCCGGACCGCAGGGCCTGAACCGTGTGCAGGTACCGCACCTGACCGGCCGCACCGCGCGGGAAGAGTCCACCCGTGTAGCTCAGAGCGACCGCGGCTGCTCGGGTGACGACCTCGCCGACCAGGGTCTCTTCGGTGAAGCCGAAGACATCAACCATGGTGGACGCTGGGTCTGCGCTTGGCGCGACTTCCGCCACGATGACCACCTGCTCTCATGTCAGCTTTTCCGACCTCAGATGAGGTAACGAAACCAGACAGGACGCCGCGACGCAAGTAGACGCGCTCGATGAGTCCATGTTGAGCGCGTGACGGAGCCCATTGACGGGCAGTGCCCGCTGCGGGATCCGCCTCCGGGCTGCGCAGGCACCAGCGCTGCCGAGGCGCTATCGTGCGATATCATCGGGTGGCAGGAGTGGTAACGATGAGCGATGTGCTGATCCGGGACGTGCCGGACGAGGTCTTGACCGCTATCGACGCGCGCGCAGCCAAGCTGGGAATCTCGCGAGTCGAGTACGTACGTCGACGGCTGGCGCAAG
>NZ_CAXTHK010000075.1:0-3226 GCF_964244045.1 uncultured Jatrophihabitans sp.
CCATGGGCACCGACCAACAGCTTGACCAAAACGACTCACGCTGATGAGAGCGCGGTAGGCGCCAATGCCGCATGAGAGGCCGGTGCAGTTACTCACTCCGCGTGGCTACTTCGACGGGTTACGGATGGATCGGGCAAGCGTCACAACTTGTTTGCGGTCCAGGGCCTTGCCGGCCCTGTCTAGGACCATGAGGACTACCTGACGTCCAGTTTCGATGGTCCATTGAAGCGTCCAGGTCGGGGTGCTGGAGTCGTACCAGACTTGTGCCCTTGCGCCATGAATGGTGGCCGGGGCTCCCTGGGCGCCGCCCGGAGTGTTGAACTCGTGGTCCCACGCGCCTACGGGGGCGTACCAGATCTGAGCCTCCACGTCAGCATTGTCGTCCTCACACAATATGTGCGCTGTGTCGGTAGCTGGTGTCCACTGCAGGGGGTCCTGCACGGCGCACCCCAGCGGTGTCTCGGTGAACCGGGGTGCTGAGGCTGGGTCATAAGCCGCGTGCGTCTTGCCGTTGGTGTCGTCGACCAGCGGGCGCCCATTCAGCGGAGCCCGGAGTGTGATCTTGGGTTGGAGGTGGTTGGGGAGCAAGTCGCAAACCTGGGTCCTCACCGGTTGCGCTCCGTAACCGTCAAGTCGGATGCGAACCGTCTTGGCGGATTCGGTCACGTGCGTCTTGATCACGCTGATCTGGTCATCGCAGATACCACTGGGCACGTCGAGCTGCTCAAGGTAGACGACACGCTGGTCGCTGGCGGAAACGACCGGGGCGCCCCACTTCACGGCACCGAGGTTCATCAACCTGGTCGGAGGTTGGGACACTGCAGTCGACCCCGGGAACGCCGGAGAAGCGCTTTGTGTTGCGGAATTCGCAGCTGAATCCGACTCGCGGACGAGTTGGACGCTCGTTGCAGCGGCGACGACGATGGTCACCGTCGCGGCGACGCTCGCGATGACTGCAGCGCGGCGTCGCGTGTGAGCGCGCCGCCCGGTACCGGACAGTGCGGCAGCCATCGCCCGGTCGAGATCAGGCGGCGACGTAAGTTCGTGGTCTTGCCACCAGTGAACGTCGGCTTGGATTTCGCGATCAATGTCAGTCACGGTCGGCGTCCCTCAACAAGATACGGAGCCGGCCGCGGGCGTCTGACAAGGTCGACTTGACGGTGCCGGTTGAACAGCTCATCACCTCAGCGCATTCGGCTGTGGTCAAGCCCAGGTAGTAATGCAGCGTCACGGCCAACCGCTGCCGCTCAGTGAGTCGTCGCAGCGCGGTAGCCATGTCGATGCGCCGAATCTGCGCAGCGTCACCGTCTACAACTCGTATCTCGTCTGTCAGCCTGTCCGCTCGCGGCACGCCGCGGAACGAGCGACGTGCCTGGTTGGCCACAATCGTTAGCAGCCATGCCCGGACCTGCCCGCGCGCAGGATCAAATCTGAGGCGATGTCGCCACGCGTCGGCCAGTGACTCCTGCAGCACGTCTTCACCAGTACCTGCTCGGCTCATCCGGTGAGCCAGCGCGTGCATGGCCGACCAGTGGGGGCGAACCCATTCGGTGAACTCCGTGGCACCGGAGGGCGCGGCCGCATCATTCCGGGATGCGACCTCTCCTGTTGCCACACTTGTATATATCCACTAACCGGCCGCCCGGTTGGCCCCCGCGTTCACATTGGTCACGCCCGCGCAGCCACCCGTTATATCGTGCCTTCGCAACGGCGAACTGCACGAGTTCTACGCGCGTTCGGCTGATTATTCGATCTTGAACCTCGGTACGGTGACCCAGATGGTGGGAGGAGGCCCGTCACGTGCGGGTCCCAGTCCCCGTGGCCTACGAAGAAAGTGCCAGGTCATTGGTCCTTTCCCTCTCAGCTGCGTCACTGAACGCGCTCAACGCGGCAAGTGATTGGGTTTGATGTTGACGGCTGCAGAGTCCACTAGCCGGTCCTGGCTGGGCGAGCACCGGCGAGGTGGGCGAGCGATGGGTCGTGCCAGCGGGCGCTTGTCGCCTGCGAAACTACTGGCGTGGACGGCAAAGCGTTGACCGAGCAGGTTCGCTCGACCTACGACGCCGTGGCTGAGGTCTATGCCGCGCGCTTCCCCTCAACCGAGCCCGAACAGCCGATCGATCTGGCCATGATCGATCACTTCCTTTCGGTGCTGCCCGCCGGTGGTGCCCAGGTGCTTGATAGCGGGTGCGGCACCGGGAGGATGTCGCGCTATGTGAGCGATCGGGGCTGCCGCGTCCGCGGCGTCGATCTCTCGCCTGGGATGATTGCGGTGGCGCGGCGCGAGCATGCCGACATCTCCACCCAGGTCGCGTCCATCACGGATCTTCCCTTCCCCGATGCTGAGTTCGACGGTGTCCTGCTGTGGTACTCGGTTATCCACATCGCTGACGAGGACCTGCCTGCGGTGTTCCGTGAGGCACGCAGGGTGTTGCGGCCAGGCGGCTTTGCGCTCATTGCGTTCCAGTCCGGGCAGGGAAGTCGCGACGTCGGTGGCGGCTTCCGCGCACTTGGCTACGACGTTCGCCTCACCCGATTTCACCGGACTGCGGACGACGTTGCCGAGATGCTCGCGAGCGCAGGGCTCGCCGAACAGGCTCGCCTCGTGCGCCGACCGGTCATTGAGCTCGACGACCAGGCATTTTTGGTCGTCCGAAGTTTGAACAGTGACGACGCGGCGGTGGGGTCGATGCCGTCAGAGGTAGCGCTCGACGCGGCATGAGATCGCGGTGGCGCTCAACATGGGCATGACAGCGAGGTTCTCCCCGGTGGGTATGGGTGCTGCACCACAAGAATTGCAGTACAAGCTTGGTGGCGCTCAACGCGGCAAGAGGACGCGGCATGAAGTCACTGCGGTGCGTCGCTATTGCGCTGGCGTGCCTATCGGCCGAACGAAATCCGCAACGAAGTCGAAGCTTTCGTATTTCTGGGCGTGGAACGCGAACTCGACGATCTGACCAGCTTCAAGCGTCGTGTAACCGTCCATCGCGACCTTGGACCACAACACCCAGGCGTTGCGTCCGGCGGGCAGCAGGTCCGAGGTGATCGCGCCCCAACCCTTCGCCTGGTTCCAGAACTTGACCACGCCAATCCCGCGATCCTTGGTCACCTGCTGAGTATGACCATTGTCGGTGGGCTCACGCGGAGGCAGTGTGCGCCTTCGGGCCTTAACCTCGATCCACCGATGATCTTGGCGGCGGGAGCGTGCCGTAGAGCGAGAATGCCC
>NZ_CAXTHK010000076.1:0-3108 GCF_964244045.1 uncultured Jatrophihabitans sp.
ATTGACCTAGGGACGCACCCGCGCTGTCATGCCGCGTTGAGCGCTCCGCGCTCTCATGCCGCGTTGAGCGCCACCGCGCTCTCATGCCGCGAGTCGGGCGACTCTGCCAATGACCGCACGTTTGCAGAATGGCGCTTCTAGCGCCATAATGGCGCCATGCCAAGTGTGCAGATCAAGGACGTCCCCGAAGAAACCCACGCGGTGTTGCGACAAAGAGCCGCTGCCGCGCACCAGTCCTTACAGGAATACCTGCGCGCTCGGCTCATTGCCGAGGCGACTCAACCGACGCTCGAGGAAGTGCTGCATCGCGCCGGCGGTCGTTCCGGAGGATCAGTGCCGCTGAAGGTCGCTGTTGCAGCTCTGCGGGAGGACCGTGCTCGTCGTTGACGCCAGCGTGCTCGTGGTGGCTCTTGCCGATGACGGCCCCGATGGACACCGAGTTCGGCAACGACTACGTGGCGAGCGCCTGGCGGCGCCGCAGTTGATTGATCTTGAGGTCGGCTCGGTACTGCGGCGGCTGAACCGATCCGGGCAGATCGGCGATCGGCGCGCCGAGATGGCTATAAACGATCTTGCAGCGATCCCATTACAACGAGCCGGCCACCCTAATTTGCTCGGGCGCTGCTGGGAACTTCGTCAGAACCTGACGTTCTACGACTCCGCCTACGTCGCCCTCGCCGAAGCGCTGCAGGTCACACTGCTCACCGGCGATCGCAGGCTCTCCCGGGCTGCGGGGCCGTCCTGCCCAATCGAAACGATCACGCCGTGACTCAATGAGCGATCGTGCCGATGACGGCACGCGAGCGATGGCAGGATCTCGTCGTGTGGTTCGTGCGATACCAGTCCGCCGCACCGAACGCCGGCGGCACGTATCCGGGTGTTTTCGCGCTCGCTAACGGACTCGCGCACAGTGGCCAATTGTCCAGTGCGGACTGGGCAGGGTGGCGGTCGAGCAATGACGCCTTAGAGCTCGCCTACATCGACCCTGCGACGGTTGACCCGACTGTTTTCGATGGACCGTTCACCCGAGAGTCAGCTGCTGGTTCAAGGAGAGCTCGACGCATCTGCTCGGGCCGTGGTCGGCTACACGGCTCTGCTCGACCGGTACGCCGTGCCGTGGGTTCGCCTTCGCTCCGAAGATCCGGGCGTCGTGCTGTACGTGGACGACGACCAAGTTGTCGTAGCCCCGCGGGTTGACTGGCCGACGAGGTCGGGCAACAGCGGTGCTGTACGAGAAGTCCCACCCACAACTGCCGATGACAGCGCGTGGGACTAGCGCCCCTAGGCTTCGACGCGCGCCAGGACCTGCGCGGTCTCCGTGGAGCTCCTCGGGACTAGATACTGCGCGCCGCGCGTAGTTGTTCTGTCTTACCATCTGTCATAGGATCGTCGTATGGCTGTGGTGAACTTCAGGACCGATGGGCCGGCCGAGCGCGCACTCGCCGAACTCACGGCCGACGGATCAAGCGTGTCGGATGCGATACGCCAAGCGCTCGTGGACGCCGTCCGGCTGCGGCGGCGAGAACAGATGCGCCGGGAGTCGCTCGAGGCCGCCAACGATCCGGCGGATCTCGCGGAGAGTCGACAGATCCTCAAGGAGTTGGACGAGCTTCGTGCGTGGTGACGTCCACCAGCTGCGTGCTCCTCGCGGTGCCCGAGGCAGCGAACAGCGAGGCGTACGGTACGCAGTCATTGTGCAATCAGATGACCTGTTGTTATCGACAGTTCTCGTCGCCCCAACGTCCCGGTCCGCACCACCGCGCATCTTTCGGCCAACGATCTCCGTCGGAGACGAACCCACCCAAGTCCTCACCGAACAAACGGCTGCTGTCGCGCCCGAGCGCCTCGGCAATCTCGTTGGGCATGTCAGCCTCAACGAAATGCAACAAATCGATGCTGCCCTGCGCTTGACCTTGACCCTCGACTGAACGCCCTCACTTGCCGCGTTGCGCGCTGGCTCGGTCAGTGAAACTCAGCGGCTACTTCGATCTGCCCTACGATGTTGGCGTTGAACTCGTTGAGGTCCTCGGCAGGGATCTAGTGCTCGAGGGTGGCTCGGTCGCCGGCCGATGCACAGGACACCTGTCAAGAAATGACTTCGCGACGCACGCATTAAACGTCTACACGGCAGTCGCCTCAGCGATGTTTGTGACTGGCTAGGTCTGGTTAGAGCCCTGCCCAGAAGCCTGTGACGGCGCGAAGAAAAGGCTGTGTCTGAGGTGGGTGCCTCGTTGCGGCAGAGCCGGCTGCTGGCTGGCGTGGTCGCTCTCGACGGCACGGTGCTGGGTTGATCGCGTGAAGATCAGTGGCTCGGTCTTAAGGCAGTGGCGTGATCTGGACCGGGCGGCGGTGTTGAACGTCACGACGCGATTGCGGCCGGACGCGGCGCTGGACGCCATGGTCGACAAGTTCCAGAAGCAGCCGGTGCAGCTGGGACACCATGCGGGTGTGCTCCTCACCGAGCGAGCGGCGACGGTCGACCAGCAGCCGTAGCACGGTCAGGTCCTCGTCGTTGATCACTGGCCGCAGCCCGGGACATGCGGGTGCCGACCAGCGCGACCGAGTGCGCGTCGGTGGCGTCGGTTTTGCGGCCCTGCCCGGTCGCGAACACCCGCGTGCGCGCGGACAGCTTCGGTGGGACGTCGACCACCGTCTCGCCATTCATCGAGCAACCTGTGGGCGATGTGTCGGCCGATGCCGTTGCACCCCTCGATCGCCCACGTCCGTTCCGCGAAGCGTTTCGCGAGGACAAGCTTTGCCCGGTAGCCATCGACGTCGGCGGCGAACCGGCCGCCGTCGAGAATTGTCTCGTCGCCGGCCATCACCTCGATCGTCGCCGACCGTTTGTGCGGGTCGATCCCGATCACCACAGCACCCACTGTTGATCTCCGTTCATTCGAACCGATACTGAGCAACGAACCGGACGCCTCGGCCAAGCCTCGCCAGGCACCGAACGTGGGTCATTGAAATAAGTAGCCGATGACAGCGTGTTCCCGGAGGCTCGTCGAGTAGTTACGATTCGCTATGCTCGCTGTATGGATAGCGGGGTCGTATTGCGCTCGGCGCGTCAGCGCGCCCATCTGACGCAGCAGCAGCTTGCCGTTGCGG
>NZ_CAXTHK010000077.1:0-3044 GCF_964244045.1 uncultured Jatrophihabitans sp.
CCTACCCGGTGACCGACGCGCCAACCATCTCTACACCCTCACCTGCGAAGAGCCCGCATACCGCGGACGGTCCCCCTGCAGGAGGCCCGGATGCCCTGCCGAGCAGTGCTGGAGCAGCCGGTTAGTGAATCGCGTCGATCAGGCCGTCTGTCACAGCGCATCCTTGCTGGATTCCGCTCTACCTGCCGTCGTGGACATCGTCGACCAGCTGGACAAGGCTCGTTCGCGTCATCGAGCCGAGGATCCGAGCAGCAATACGGCCCTGATCGTCGTGACCAACGTGGTCGGGATACTGCTCAGCGGCAAGGTGTTGCTGAACTTCAACAGCTGCTCCCTGCCGGGTCGAAAATCTGGGGATAGTCGACCTTGTTACTACGAATGAACGCTTGCGCAGCAGCGGCTTGACGGTCACGGGCGTTGAGACCGATGAAAACAGCGATGTCCCCGGTGTCGTGGCTCGCTTGGAGAAGGTCGGGAGCTTCGGCGCGGCAGGGTCCGCACGCGGACTCCCACACGTTGAGCACCACGATCTTGCCCGGATAGTCGGCTGTGGAAACCATCCCCACGCCGTCCAACGCCTGCCCGGTGGCGACAGGGGCAGCCTGGCGGTCGACCGGATCGAACCGGGTGAGCCCTGCCGTGACCGAGAGCCCGCTAGCTGTGCTCGGAGTTCCGGCTCACCGAACCGGCACCAGACACGAGGTCAGCGACAAGATCAGGGCTCCAACCACACCCGCCAGCCTCGCCGTCCGCGCTCGCCCCCGCTGCCCTGGAGTCACCCGCAGAACGTACGCTCGCTTTTACCCGGCTGGCCACCTGGCCGGTCCCGGCACAGACGGGTGCCGGCGTTGATCCGTCGGTCTGGCGCATGCTCCGGCCGCGACGAGAAACTCCGGCACGCGTCGGCGAAAAGGTTGAGCTGCAATAGCTGGCTCGTCCCACTGGGCTGCTGAGATTTCTTGGACTTTGCCGAAGCGGCACACAGCTACTCCGCATCTCGTGTACCGCCGCACGCAAACGGCTAGAACGACAACGAACATCGCTGCGCAGACGACCTGGGCTGCAGTTGCCCAAACTCCTTGCCGCTCCACCCGCCTCGAGTCCCACTGATTCAGTCTCGTCGACGACCCAGTCGTTTCGCGGAATGTGCGGGCTCCTGGCCGCGGGCCGCCGGCCCGCCTGGATTGGCGAAGCGGCGCTCGTCGAGGTTGCCGGGTTGGCGCGCGCGCAGGATGGGATCGTGCTGCAGCGGCGGCGGAGCGGCGAACTGTTGGGCTGGGTGCCTGCCGAACGAAAATCACACCCCGGCCACTGTCGAGGCGGCAGCGCGCCGGCCGGGACGGAATTTGACTACCGGCCCGCACGGATATGGCCCAGACAAATGACGCACGCTCGGCCGGCGCGGTATTGCGAGCTAATTGCGCTAAACTGACGCTGTCCCCCGATCGTGAGGGGCGTGTGGCTCAGCGGGGGCTCCTTCACTGCCGCCGATGTTCACCGAGGTGACACGCAGGCCCTAATTCGGGATTGCGTACTCCTGAAGAATGATGGCAGGAAGCGGAACCCCTTATGCCCGCATCGCGACCCTTCTATGACTCCCCTCATCCGCCCGATGCCATGCTGGACGTGCTTTATGACGCCACGGTGGCGATCATGCAGCAACATCTCAACTTTCGCCGCGGTCTGGTCGACGTGGCGTCGATGATTTCTCGTAACAGCGCCGGCGCCGACGGTGCTGGGGTTGCGCTGATGCACGACGACCAGGTGCTGCTGCGGGTCGCCTCCTCGGTGCTGGTCGAGAAGGCCGACGATGTGCAGTACGGGTTAGGCGAAGGCCCTTGTCTAACGGCGGTGGCCGAGAAGCGCGCGATTATCATCGGCTCGCTGCGGGGCCGAGAGCAGCGCTGGCCGCGCTTCGCCCGCGAGATCCGGCAGCTGGGCATTGGAAGCGCCCTTTCACTCCCCCTGGTGGTGCGTCAGGCGGTGATCGGCTCCGTCAATATCTACAGCCGTCGCGAGGACGCGTTCCTCGAAGCTGACGTGGTCAGCGGGGAGCGATTCGCCCGGCCCGTGGCAGCCGCCATCCAGAGCGCTCGAATCACCCAGCACCTCGACCAGCTAGCGGCGCAACTGTTTGAGACCCTCGAGGTTCAAGCCTTGATCTCAGCGGCGATCGGCTTCCTGCGCCACCGCGAAGACCTACCAACCGAGGCTGCGAAGCAGCGACTGGATGAGCTGGCGGCCCGCGATCACCAGTCCCTGACCGATGCCGCCGCATCGGTCCTGGGAACACGCATCGTCGCGCCCACCGACGACGCGACCACCTCGACATGACCACCTCGACATGACCACGGAGTCGGAGAACAGCGGCTCGTTGATGGCCAGCGTCTTGGCCGCCGACCTCGCCGAGCTGACCGAGGAGCTTGCCTCAAACGCGATCGATCTCCCGGCGGCGTCCACGATGGTAGAGCGCGACTTCCGGCTCGCCGTCCGGTCGTTTCTTGCGCTGACGCTGACGGTGGGGATCGGCTCCGGCCCGCCGGTCACGCTGACCCTGGCTGCAGGACCGGTAGCGGTGCACGAGGTAGCCAGCGCGTTCTCACTTCGCCTCGACAGCGACGCCATGACCCGGCTCACCGTCACCTGCTACGCCGGTCGCCGTGACGTCCTCCTCGAGCTGGCGAACGACCTCGTGAGCGCGCTCGGCGTCGGTCCGACAGCCCTCGACCTGCAGCCCGGACTGCCAGCGCACGACCTGGTGCCCGGTCTTCACGGCCTCGATCGGTTCCGCGCCTCATTCGAGAGCGAAGGCGCCCGCCGAGCCGCAGACCACTAGTAGTTTGTCGCCCCTAAGCCTTGTGGTCTGGCGGCGTCCAGGTGCGTGCATCGCAAGGCCGACGAGGAAGGGCTACCGGGTCGTAGCACGACGAGGAGAACGCCGCGAGGTGCGTGCCTGGGCGCCGCCAAGCCCAAGAATGAGGGGCGACAGACTACTAGGTGGCTGGTGTTTTTTGTCGCGTGGCGGTCCGGGGTTCGTCGGCTGT
>NZ_CAXTHK010000078.1:0-2978 GCF_964244045.1 uncultured Jatrophihabitans sp.
TGAAACTCCTTCAGTTGAGAGGACCACTTACACAGACCATCTGACACGCCCGCGGAACCGGCCACCCTCACCCTCCACGCCGCCTTTCTCGTGGGCGCCGTCGACGCCGGGCTGGCAATAGAACGCGTCGAAGCCGTAGTGCGACCGGAACGCCACCCACCGTTCGGACTCGACCCGACTCCGGCCGAACGACACCCGCGACACCGCGGCCTTCAAGTTGTCGTAGCGCACATGCACCGACGGTGTCCCGCCCAGCTCAGAGAACGCGTGGACGTGGCCCTCGAGGAACGCCTCCTGGCCCTGCGTCGCGAACGCCCGATGCACCGCCCCACCCGAGGCCGAAAGCCGGAACGTGAACAGGAAGACCTTCGTCTTGACCCCGCGCAGCACGACCCACAGATCGGCGAAGTCAACCTCACCCTCCGCGCCCAGCGCATGCTCCTGCGGCACGAAACCCTCCGCCGCGTTCCGCCCGGCCTCGGCCCACACCTCCGGCCGACGCTTCGCAACATAGTCGCGGACCGTCGAGTACGACAGCCCGTCGGCGTCGTGCTCATCAACTAGCCGCGCCAGGACCCGCCGGGCGGTATGGCGCTGCTTGCGCGGCGCCTCCAGATCGGAGCGGAGCATCGCGTCGATCGCCGGCTTAAAGTCCTCCAACACCCGCGCCGACCGGACCGGGATCTTCCGCTCCGGCGGCTGCGCCGACTCAACGCCTGACGCACCGTGCGCCGGTGCACCCGATGCCGCTCCGCGAGCTGGCGGATCGACAACTCCTCCACCCGCGCATCCCGACGGATCGCTGCGAACAACTCCACCCTCGACTCCACCCCGGCCCCCCTCAATGAACGACAAACACGTCGATCACCACCCTCAGGTGGGGCCAAATCAAACCGTCACCCCGGGGCCAAATCAGACTGTCAGAGCCAATACGCAACAGGTCGGCGCACCGCCAAGAGGACCGACTTGCGGGTGACGACCGGAGAGTTCCCGAAAGCGGTCAGGGCGCTCATCCGCAATCTCGGGTAGCTAGATGCCCTCCGGCTGGCTGTGCCAGGCCGTCGGCGGTTCATGCTCCTGCACCAAAGTTGGCCTCGAACGGCCGGCCCCATCCACCGCCGCTGGTGGATTGGGCTGCGGAAGCGATGGTTGTTGGCTAGGTCCTGGTCTCCGGCGCGGACGTCCCGCAACGCTCGGACACACTCGGCGAAACTGCCCATGCCCGACGGCCATGCGTCGCAGTGATCATGCTCAGCGCGGTCGGTAGACGTCGGAGCGCGGGGCCACATTGAGCACCGTCACCTGTTGACGGGCATCGTCGATCCGGTAGATCACTCGATATGTCCCCCGCCGCGCACTGTGGCGATCGGACAATGGCTCACGTAGCCGCTGCCCGACGCGATGCGGGTTCCGCAGCAACGCTCCGACGATAAACTCGTACGCGGCGAACGCCACCGCCTCCGGCTGCTGATCAGTCAATTGCCTGCGGGCAGTCGGAGCGATCACCAGCTCATAACCCGAATCGCTCACGCATTAGCCCGACGCGTCCGCATCGCCTCGGCAAGACTGTCCAGAGACTCACCCTCTCCACGGGCCAGCTCGGCGTCGGCTTCGGCCAACGACGCCAGCAACGCCGGGTCGGAGAGGACGGCGATTGTCTCCTCCATTGCTTCCAGGTCCTCAACCGCTAGGAGCACCGCGGTCGGTCGGCCGTGCACCGTGACGGTGATGCGTTCATGCTCGGCGCCCGCCATGGCAACGAGCTCCGACAGGTGCGCCTTGACCTCGGCGATCGACTTGGTCTCTGACATGGTCATAAGTATGACTAGAGCCGTCGAGTTGGGCAATGCGCCGGCCTGCGACACCGCAGCGGTCTCACTTCTGGTCTCGGTTGTCCCGGTTCGGCGCTGTCCACGTCTGTCCCAGCGAGCCCGAGTCAGGTGTGAAAGGACGCTCCTGGACGCCGCCGGACGCCGACTTGCAGTCTTGGAAAGCGGGTTGGGTTCACGCCCTCACGAGTTCGAATCTCGTATCCTCCGCCAGGCTGACCAGGGCAGACGTCGACGCTCGCTGTTCAATTACCGTTCTGCGCACCAGGCGTGGTCTCAGTCTTGGTCCAACTTCCCCTGCGCCGGACACATACGACGGCACATGCAGACGAACCCCACCAGACGTCGGCGCACCTCGGCGAACGACGGAACCGGCCCGCCGAGGACCCAAACCGCTCAAAGAGCGGGTTGATCCCGTCCGCGGAGGGTCGTCGGCGTTCATCGAGGATGTTGATGCCGACCCGGACCGGACGTGGAACCGATGGTCGACGCGCCGTCAACCGCCGCTGAAGACATGTGCGCAGATCGAACATTAGGCACGGGCCCTGCCAGCGAGACGAGCACGCGCGGCCGCTGATCCGAACCCGTTATGCGAGCCACCATTCGGACCGCTTGCTCTGGCGCAAGGACCCACCGTCCGGACACAGACTGCTAGTGGCGTGTTAGCCGGGTAACTTTACGGATGGGTGGGATCATGGTGAATGGCTGGTCGAACTGCGGAAGCGTTGTTGCTGGGTGATGAGGAGCGGTTGGAGCTGGAGGCGTTGACTCGGGCGACGTCGGTGTCGGCCGGGCTGGCTGCTCGGGCCCGGATCGTGTTGCTGGCTGCGAGGGCGACACCGAACAGGGAGATCGCGGAGCTGGTCGGGGTGTCACGGCCGACGGTGAACAAGTGGCGGGACCGGTTCAGCGAGCAACGGTTGGCCGGGCTGGTCGATGCGACTCGCCCGGGGCCGGTACGGCGTATCGACCAGCGGCGGATCGTGGCGAAGACGCTGACCCCGCCACCGAAGCGCCTGGGGGTGACGCATTGGTCGTCACGGCTGCTCGCCGCCGAGCTGGGGGTCAGTCATGTCACGATCGCGCAGGCGTGGCGCGGGCGTGTCAGATGGTCTGTGTAAGTGGTCCTCTCAACTGAAGGAGTTTCAC
>NZ_CAXTHK010000079.1:0-2787 GCF_964244045.1 uncultured Jatrophihabitans sp.
CGGCGGTGCACCGTCTTGTGCGCGTGCCGGGTCTCGGGGTCGACGGTGGAGATCAATCGGTCGGGTGCGACCCGTTGGGCGATGCGGCTGGTCGACCGCCCGACGCGGGACACGTCGTCTGCACTTCCGGCCCAGCTGGTGAGGAACGCCAGCGCCTGCGCCGATGTGGTGTCGGCTGCGGCGGTAAAGGTGACCAGGACGTGGCCGGGGTCGGCCGCGAGCTCCATGGCCTCGTAGTCGAGCTCGAGATCTCCGGCGACGCGGTGGTGAGCCTTCTTGGTGCCGGTCGTGTGCCAGCGGACGTTGTGGGTGGCCCAGAGCGCGGCGAACTGTGGACTGCGGGAGCTCAGCTCACCGATCAGCATGTTAGGTCACGATCGTCGGGGCGACGGCCGGCCTCGGCCCGCAGTTGAGTGACGGTGTCGCCGGCCGCCTTGTTCCAGTCCGGGTACATGTCGGCCGCCCGGGGGTCGAGGAAGACGAACCGGCCGTGGTTCGGGACGCCGGTGCGCTCGTCAACACCGAGTCCGTCGTAGAGGTCGCAGTAGAGAGCGCGGGCCAGCGTGTTGGCGCCGATCATGTCGAGGCGGCCGTTCTGGATGAACGCCGGCACGTCGGTCATCCGGTCCATCAGCCGTTGGACGGCCGGTCGCACACGTGAAGTGGACGGTCGGCGGGTGGCTCGCGCCGCCGGCGTCGAGGCCCGGACGAGGTTGTAGAGATGCGCGCGTTCGGCGTCGTCGAGCTGCAGCGCCCGGGCCAGGGATTCGAGCACTGACTCCGAGACGCCGTTGGCGTTGCCGCGTTCCAGGCGCGTGTAGTACTCCGACGACACCCCGGTCAGCGTGGCGACCTCCTCACGCCGCAGGCCAGCCACGCGCCGATGCCCCAGCGACGGGAGCCCCGCCTGCTCAGGGGTGATGCGGGCGCGTCGAGTGGCGAGGAACTCGCGCAACTCCTCGGAGGTGGCCATCTTCCCGAGCGTAGGCGCGTCGAACCGTGTGAGGGGGTCACTGTCAGTTCCCCTCTCGACAGGCTCTGCCACGTCCCGTGCTGACGACGTTGACTCGATCTCAGCAACCTAGGCCGGGGGACGGCGACACGGCAAACCAGCCAGTGCGGTGAGCTGCGGCTACACCACCGCTGGACCGATATCTGGCACGACATCCGGACCGAAAGCGTTATCGGCCGGCATATCCAGGGCCTCCAGAGTGGGCGATACTGGGATTGAACCAGTGACCCCTACCGTGTCAAGGTAGTGCTCTCCCACTGAGCTAATCGCCCTTATGTCCACCTGCTCGGTGGTTGTGCTGCGAGGTGGCGGCGGGATTCGAACCCGC
The DNA here is from genome assembly GCF_964244045.1 of uncultured Jatrophihabitans sp. Lineage (NCBI taxonomy): Bacteria > Bacillati > Actinomycetota > Actinomycetes > Jatrophihabitantales > Jatrophihabitantaceae > Jatrophihabitans > uncultured Jatrophihabitans sp. Next base: position 1,341 of record NZ_CAXTHK010000079.1, read on the forward strand.
GTACACGGCTTTGCAGGCCGTTGCCTCGCCTCTCGGCCACGCCACCGTGAGGCGCCTGACGGCGCCATCCGAGCGGACGACGGGATTCGAACCCGCGACCCTCACCTTGGCAAGGTGATGCGCTACCAGCTGCGCTACGTCCGCAAACCCGCGACAATTTCGTGCCGCGCGCCAGGGGTCGACACTACTCGATCGGCTTCGCACGCTTCAAACCAGGTGCCTCGACGCGGGCCCACGCACGGTCGACCTCTGCGCGTAGGTCATCCAGCGAACCGTCGTTGTCGATGACGACGTCGGCCGCTGCGCGACGCTGCTCGTCGCTGGCCTGGCGTGCCATTCGTCCCCGCGCGTCCTGCTCGGCCATCCCCCGGCTCGCCAGGCGCTCCAGGCGCGTCGACAGCGACGCTTCGACGACGATCACCAGGTCGAAGCCCTCAGCCTGTGGATTCGTCTCGACGAGCAGCGGGACGTCGTTGACGACGATGTCGTCAGCCCCGGTACCGGCCAGCAGTTCGGCGACCCGGGCGCCGACGAGCGGATGCACTATCGCGTTGAGTGCGGCCAGCTTGTCCTCGTCGGTAAAGACGATCGACGCCATGGCCGGCCGATCGAGCTCGCCCGTGGCGGTAAGCACCTGCGTGCCGAACGCCTCGATGACTGCGGCCAGGCCCGGGGTGCCCTTGGCCACCACCTCGCGGGCGATGGCGTCGGCGTCGATGATCACCGCGCCGCGCTCGGCGAGCAGCGCGGCCACGGTGCTCTTGCCTGACCCGACTCCGCCGGTCAATCCGATGCGCATAGCCAGACGCTAGCGACCCGACGTCGGAGACAGCGAAGCGCCCGCAGGCGTGCTGCCTGCGGGCGCGTCGTCGTTCTGTGCGTTTAGCGCCCGGCCAGCTTCTCCCGCAGCGCGGCGAGCGCCTCGTCGGATGCGAGCGAGCCGCCACCGTCGGTCGGAGCGTCACCCGTGCTGGCGGCGTCAGAGCTGTACGAGGTGGACTCGCCGGTGTCCGAAGCAGCGTCGGCGTCGGCCTTCTGAGCGTCCTCGAGCTGCTTCTTGTGCGCCTCGAAGCGCTCGCGGGCGGACGCGTAGCGCTTCTCCCAGGCCTCGCGAGCCTCGTCGTAGCCCTCGAGCCATTCGTTGGTCTCGGGGTCGAAGCCGTCGGGGTAGATGTAGTTGCCCTTGTCGTCGTACTGGGCTTCCATGCCGTACTGCGCCGGGTCGAACGAGTCGTCGGTGAGGGCGCCCTCGTTGGCCTGCTTCAGCGACAGCGAGATGCGGCGACGCTCGAGGTCGATGTCGATGACCTTGACCATGATCGAGTCGTTGACCTGGACGACCTGCTCGGGGATCTCGACGTGGCGCTCAGCCAGCTCGGAGATGTGCACCAGGCCCTCGATGCCGTCCTGGACGCGGACGAACGCGCCGAACGGAACCAGCTTCGTT
>NZ_CAXTHK010000080.1:0-2734 GCF_964244045.1 uncultured Jatrophihabitans sp.
CAGCAACGCAGAGCTGTACGCGAACGATTTACACCACTCCCCGGGGCACGACCAGCACACCTGGGGAACTTCAGCGAGCGTCGTCAATTTCGCCGGGCTTGCGTTCGACTCGCGCATGCTCTCCTTCCACGCTGCCGGTGAGTACATGTCCTCGGAGCGCGAGCCCTGGAAAGCGTCGAACCGGCAGCAACTCGACCTCAGTCACGTAGGTCGGTGGCGAGCTGCGCTGACTGACGACAAGGTACGCGCCGTGTCGCTCGCGTGTGCGGACGGCATTTCTGACTTTGATTACCCACCGGGCCCGCAGCCGAGGCGCGTCCAGTATTGCTATCCGCCGAACTTTCACGCGGTCGGCCGCCACGAGGACAGGCTCAAAGCGTTGGCGCGTCCCGGAAACGCGGTGCGGCTGACTCACACGCCTGAGCGTTGTCGTGAGCGGCTGCTGATCCTGCTTCCCTCACGGCCCTGGAGCCAGGTAGGCCATACCGCCACCCTGCTGAGGCTCGGTGCACGTCGTGCGCTCGCCGGTCGGCGCACCAGATTCGTTGTCACCTGGCGCCGCCAGCGAACGCAGGTCTGACGGTGTCAGGCCGCCGGCCGCCACAGGTCGGTCGGGAATGCGTCGACCAGCGGCTGCGGATCCCAGTCACCAGCCGGTGCACCGCCCATCTCGCGCGCGGTGTCCGAATCGGTGGCGATCTCAATATCGTGCCGATTTGTCCCTGAGTAGTAATCGTGATATTTGAACGGACTCTCGACCGCTGAGACGAACGCGCGGGCCGGGATGCCGAGCGACTCAGCCACGATGATCCCGTGCAGCGATGAGCCGACCACGAACTCACTTCGCGCGATTCGGGCAAGGCACGAGCGCACCGATGCCATTGGATTGAGAACGTCCGGGTGCGACGAAAATCGCGGAAAGTCGTGCAGGTTAGGGGCCACAGTAAGGGCGTGGCGCTTGTGCTGTGCAAGTCCGACCAGGCGCGGTTCCAGTCGGGGGAGGAGCAGCGCCGGATCGCCGAAGACCGCCGGACAATGTATGCCGCGCTTCAGCAGGATTGCGCGGGTCAGCTGGCCGCGGACGGCTCGGACGTCTAGCGACGTGAACGTTAGGTCGGTCAGAGGTAGCTTTCCGTTGATCCCGCTGCCCCATATGACGTCGCCGTCGCCGGCAAACTGCATGACTGACCCGACCGACAGCAGGCGCCGATCAAGCACGGCAGAATTCGGATGGAGGCCGTGCTCGCGCATCATGTAGGACACCACCCGCGGGCCGAGCAGATCGCCGAAGTTGTTGAGACCGCGTCGCAGCGGTATGTGGGCACCTAGACGCCCTGACACTATTGGTCGTTTCGGGTTCCAGTGAACTAACTCGACGCGAGGCATTACCCTGCTAACCCGGTTCGCTCATGGCAGGTGTGTGAGCATCTCGACCACTGCGTCGTGCAGCGTCTCGTCGGCACACCAGGCTAGGTCGAGCGGGTCGCGGCGCCGGGTGAGCGCCACTTCAATGTCACCGGCCCGCAACGGACCTGAGTAGGTATTCACCCACCCATCGCCCGTTCGTCGCCCTATCTCTTCGAAGGTGACCGTCGACGGCACCAATACAGGGCGGCCCAGCGACAGCGTTTGGATAACACTGCCCGAGTTCAGGATTCGGTCGAACGGCAGGACGATGAGGTCGACGTCGCGGATGACCTTCTCGAGATCGGCGTGTGACAGGAACTCAAAGTCAACGTCGATGCGGGGGTCGCTTTCGCGGACCTGGACGAGGTGGCGGCGCAAGGCCTCCGATCCACTGTTGACGACCACCCGCAGCCGGTAGGACGGCGGGAGCGAGTCAAAGGCGTCTAACAGGTTGTGTAGGCCCTTATAACCCCGGCCCGAGCCGAAGAAGCCCACCGACCGCGAGCCCGCCGGAGGTAGTGACGGGATCGAGCCGCCGAGGCTGTTGGGGTACAGCAAGTGCGGAATCTCGTAGATGCGCTTACGGCGCAGACGCGTGTAGGTCGACCCGGTCTTCTCGAACGCTCGCCTGGACATCACGTGCACGTCAGTGCAGAGGGAGTACACCAGGCCGTAGAGCAATCCGACCTGGCGCCCACTTTCATGGGCTCCGACGTTGTGCAAAGTCAGCAGGACACGGCAGCGCCGAAGACGCGCATAGAGTAGAAGCCAGGTGAACGAGAACAGCCGACCCAACCGCCCGAAGTGGGTTGGATGTCCGATGAAGAACTCCGGCCACTGAAGGTGCAGGACCGTGGTCGGCCCGGTCGGCGCACGCCTGAGCAAGCGCCAGGTGAGGTCATCGACGTGGGCTCCGGTTCGAGTTACCAACGAGTCCCACAGCTCCGCGTACCGGTTGCGTTCGAGGCAGCGCGTCGTCGATAGGACGGTGATCGAATCAATCGGCACCCGGCGCACCCGGTCATCGTAATGGCGTGGTTTCGTCAGTCCCTCGTGCCGGCGAAACGTGCGGGCATGTCACAGCCCCGCCCCCGGGAAGGGACGGGGCTGTGAATTGCACGGAAGGGCGGCTTCAGTGGCCAGCGCCGTGAGCCGGCTAGTTAGCGCCCTGAGTGGCGGAGTTGAAGGGTTGACCGTCGACGTGGACTGGGCTGCCGCTGGCGGCGGCACCTGTGATGTTAGGGCTCAAGGCGCCGGAGTTGACGGGGGTGTTGTTGGTGGTGGCGAGGTGGAGGTCACCGTTGGTGGGGTTGACGAAGGTGGGGGT
>NZ_CAXTHK010000081.1:0-2707 GCF_964244045.1 uncultured Jatrophihabitans sp.
TTCCTTACGTCCAGACCCCCAGCGCAGAACACGTTTCTATGCCGCGTTGAGCGCGGTGGGTTGATGTTCCGACCTGTCCACTCGCCCGGGACTCAGGCCCGACGTTTTCGACTTCCGTGTCGCGGGAGACTGATCGGGTGAGCGTCTTCGATGTGGCCGGGCTGACGGAGTCGGAGCTCTCGGCCTGGATCGCGCCATTGCTAGGAGACGACTTCGGCGCGGTGACTACTCACGTCCCACGCGGCTTTCAGAGCTACGTCCGTGTCTTCCATCCGGCCGACCCAGGACGCGAGGAGTCCACGACCTGGTCATCGATTGCCCGACAGAACGGCACCGTCATGCACCAGATGGCGCAGTTTGACGCCATCGCCCCGGGCAATCAGACCAATGAGTTTGGCCCGGCAGCACCCAGAACGGGCGACCTCGCGCCTACCGAACTACACCGGCTGACCGCGACGTTGCGGCGCCACACCCCCAGCCCCGAGGACTGTGTCTTTGCCTTCTGGGAGGGCTGGGGTGACCTCGCCCGACCGACCCGAATCACGACCTACCAGGACGGCCGGCCGCAGGTACACATGCCCGAGCCGTTGGCACCGAACGCCCGGACTCCACCGCCGGTAGGAAAGCTCACTCTTCCTCACCGTCAGTACGCCCTGTTCCGCGGCGATCTCGACCTGGCTGAACGGTTCGGCAACTGGGCAAACGAGCGCTGGCTCATCGTGCGATCACCCAACCTGATGTGGAACACCGATAGGGCCTGGCTCGTCGCCACCGAGATCGACTTCGACTCCACCCTCGTCGGCGGCACCTCCGCCCTCATCACAGACATCATCGATACCGAGGGTCTTGAAGCCGCAGAGGTCCAGCCGACAGACCTGCTGCACAGCGAGGCCGACACCTTCAACAGCTAGCACTCGTGCCGCGTTGAGCGCCACCCCGCTCCCAAGCCGTGTTGATCTCGCCGCTTGGGGCGTGTCGCTGCATCGCCGTTAGGGTCACCCGGTGGATGAGAACGGAATTGTCGCTGGGGTCAGCGCGCGTCTGCAGCAAGCAGGGCTCATGCCGCCTGTCAGGAATCTGGAATGGCAGGGCGATGAGGACGACGCCGATGAGGATCGGCCATGGATCAACGAGGAGGAGTGGGTCCTCGTCAGTGTGACCGGGCCGGTGACACCCAAGTTGGAAGCGCGGTTGTCCGACGCTCTTCACGGTCTTCGGTGCGCGGTTCGGTCTGTCCCTTCGAACCGCGGAGTGATGTTCGGCGGTTGAAGCCCGGCCATCGTCCCTTAATGACGGGCCGGCCGCTCATGCCGCTGTCATGCCGCGTTGAGCGCCGCGGTCCGGGATGCTGGACTGGCGACGCCTTCGCTGCGCAAATCATCCGCGTACATGATCCCGGCATCTGGGTTGGCGAAATCCACCTCGAAGCGCAACCCGCGAAGTACCTCGCGCACTTCCTCGACCATCGCGGCGCTCGCTGAGCGGTCGATCTGCACCCGCAGCCGCTCTTCCCCGGGCTCGAACCCGCCGAGGTTCATGAGCCCAAAGACCGGCGGGATGAGGCCTGCAGCCTGCAGGCGACGCTCTGCCTCAGAACCCGGATCGTTTTCGGCGAGGTCTCGCGCCCGCCATCGTGAAGCGCCGTAGCGGATGCCGGCCCAGAACGCACGCAGGTTCATGACGGCAGCTTGAGCCGCGCACCCAGCAGCCGCAAGCCCGCTCGCCGCTTGGCGCGGCTGCGCTGTCATGCCGCGTTGAGCGCTCCGCGCTCTTGTCGCGGTTTGAAGACGCCGCGACAGCCGGGTGTTGTGTCGGGCTGGGTTACTTGACGTTGATGAGCCCCACGTGTCCTGCGGTGATGCGGGGCTCGGCGGAGTGGCTGGTGAGTGCGAGGGTGAGCACGAGGTACCGGCCGGTGCGACTGTGGTGGCTGCTGGTGGCGTGGCCTCGTGGGGAGAGCATTGCCAGGAAGTCCGGAATGCCGGCGGCGACGGTGTAGAGCTTGTCGAAACTTGGTTTGGCCAGGAAGGCGTTGAGGTCGCCGGACGTGACCTTGGGCGCGACCTGCACAAGGAACAGTTCTTGCAGGTGCGTGCTGCGGTTCGTGACCCCCAGCTCGCTGCTGGTCGTGATGGTGGCTGGGCTGGTGAGGGTGCCGCTGCTGTTCACGATGACGTGACGGGCTTTCGGCGCGGTGGCGTTGACCTTGTTGCCGGCGACGCGCAGCGCGGCGATGGATGTGGCGGTGAACGTGTCGCGAGAGGTGTCTGCGAGGTAGTACGTCCCTCGGCTCAGGCGCAGGTAGGTGATGGCCTTCGAGGGCAGGATGTCGGCGACGGTGAAGTTCTTGATCAAGGGGCCGGCAGTGTCGGCGTTGAGATCATGGGCCAGAGCCGCTTTGCCGGCACCGTGACGGGACCTGACCAAGAAGATCGGCTGGCTGCCGGTGTTGGCGATCCGGGCGACGCCGGGGCGGGTCGTCGTGGCCGCGATGACGTGATGCTGGCTGGTGGCGTGCACGGTGAGGGTGGCCCGGTGGTGCGTCGCGGCCGGGGCCGCGGCGGCGCCGCTTGTCGCACAGAGCGCGGGAACAAGCATGACGGCGGCGGTCAGCGCGGTGGCGCGGGCGACGGTAGACAACATGACTTCGCTTTCGCAGGGTTGGCGCCGCACGTCTGAGTGGAACGGCGGGAGGAGCGACATGCCT
>NZ_CAXTHK010000082.1:0-2692 GCF_964244045.1 uncultured Jatrophihabitans sp.
TGCGCGGTGGATGGTCCCCTGGGCCTGCGACACGCCGCCCGAAACGTGGGTTGACCGAGCCCATGGGTTTCGTCAAGTGTTCTGGCCCCACCGGTCGTCACGAATGTTGGCCCCGGTTGATCGGTGCGCGGGTTGTTGGGACGCGGTCTCGTCGCTGGTTCCGCTCGTAGTTGATGGGCTGCAGGGCGTGTCCGGAACGCGGCTCAGGTTTAGAGGCGTTGGGCGAGGACGACGAATTCGCGGCCGGGCCGGTCGGGTGCTTCACGGATCTCGCGGATGCCGAAGCCTTCAGTCTCGAGGGAAGTCGTGAGTTCGTCTCGGTCGCGGAAGCGCAGCGTGGAGTCTGAGGTCAGCGTGGTGTTGCCGTTGAGGAATCGGTAGGTGTAGCGAAAGGAGACGAGCGGCAGGTCGACAGCGGTGAGTTTCCTGCGTTGCTCGACGGGCCCGAGGCCGGGGACGTCGGCCGTGACCGGCTCGGTATCCGCGGCCCACTCGTCCCATGCTCGGCGCTCGGGGCGCCTGGTCTCGAAGGTGAAGCAGCCGCCGGGCGCGAGTGCGTCATGGACGTGACGCAGCATGGCGGTCCAGTCGTGGTCGGTCAGCACTGCTTGTGCGGCGTTGCCGGTCATGACGATGAGGTCAGTTTGCGCGTCGGCGGGGATGGCGGAGGCGTCGCCCTCGATCCAGGTCACTCGGTCGGCGCCAGGTTTCGCTTGGGCGACATCGAGGGATGCTGCCGCTGGGTCGACGGCTATGACCTGTCGGTCGGTTGCTGCTAGTAGCAGGGCGAGGCAGCCGGTGCCGCAGCCAAGATCAACGACGCGGCGAGCCGCGAGTTCGTCGGCGATGGCGAGGTAGGCGACGAGGTCGTCACGTGACCCGTCGAAGGTGTCGTAGGCCATTGCGAGACGTGGATGCGCAAATATCGGATCGGGCACTGCATGATCGTAGAAACTCGCGGACAACCAGGCGATCGGGTTACTCAACGGGGCTCGTCATCTCGCCCCTTGACGCGGTCGCCTGCATCGCCGCGGTCAGGCTGAGCGCTTGCGGCGTGTGGTCGTCTTGCTAGTGCGCAGGCGGTAAGACTGGGTGCCGGTTTCGAGGATGTGGGCGTTGAAGGTGACGCGGTCGACGATGGCGGCGACGAGCCGCGGGTCGGGAAAGACCGAGCCCCACTCGCTGAAGGGCAGGTTGGTCGCGATCGCGACCGATGCTCGTTCTTCGCGTTCGGTGATGATCTGGAACAACAACTCTGCTCCGCGCGGGTCGATCTGGACGTAGCCCAGCTCGTCGAGGCAGAGGAGGTCGAGTCGTCCGTAGCGGGCGACGACCCGGGATAGCACTCGTTCGTCGGCGGCCTCGACGAGCTCGTTGACGAGTTGTGCGGTGGTGACGTAGCGGACGCGGCGGCCCTGTTCGCAGGCGGCGAGGCCGAGGCCGATGAGCAGGTGGCTCTTGCCCGTTCCGGAGTCGCCGAGCAGCACAACCGGTTCGCCGGCGTCCATGTAGTGCCCGGCCGCCAGCTGGCCGAGGGTCGCGGGCTGGATGCTGGGGACGGCGTGGACGTTGAAGTCGGCGAGTCGTTTCAGGCGCGGGAACTTCGCGTCGTTGATGCGGCGGGTGCGGCGTCGTTCGGTGCGGTCATCGACCTCGGCGGCGAGCACCTCGGCCAGATAGGCCAGGTGCGTCTGCCGTTCCCGGTTGGCGATCTCGGCCAAGCGAGCCGCTTCGGTGCGGACGGTCGGCAGGTGCAGCTCCCGTGCCGCAGCCCCGATCGATGCCTGCGCGGCCGCGTCAATGGTCGAGACCTTCGAGGTGGTCGTGGTGGTCATGTTCCGCTCCCGGTCAATAGCTGGTCGTAGTCGGTGAGGGTGGGGGCCGGTCGGTCGTAGCGGGCCAGCGCACCGATCGGGACGACCGGTGCGACCTGCGTGGTGTCGCGGCGGGCATCGATCAACACCAGCTGCGGGTCGATGCAGCCCGAGGCGACGGCCCGGTTCATTGCCGCGATGAGCGCGGTGGCGGGCATGCCGCGGTGGGCGAGCAGGATCTCAATCAACGCCCGGGTGCCGGCGGCGTCGCCGCGGGCGCGTCTGGCGGCGTCCCAATAGCCCTGGTGCGAGGCGGTGAACGCTCGGCTGGCCTTCGCCTGTGCGAGTGCAGTGGCTCCGGGCAGTCCGCCGGGCTTGGTCTTGAGGACCTCGAGGTAGTGATCCAGAGTGAGGACTTCGACGTAACGCCCGACTGCGCGTTCGTGACGAGCGACCACCTTCGATCCGTCGTAGACCTCGACCGTCCGCGCGGCGAGCCGGACCGGGAGGCGCCGCCCGGCGTAACGGGCCGGGACGGAGTAGAAGCACTGCCGCACCGACACCCGCGACCGGTTGTCCACGCGCGCCTCAAGCTGCCGTGCCGGGTCGAACGGCTCGACTGGCAGCGGCATCAGGTGCGGTGCCTCGGCCGTGAACGCCGCCTCGATGGTGACGGGCCTGCCGGTGATCACCCGCCCGTCGTCGACCAAGTCTCCGGCGGCGAGCAGCTCGTTCAACGCCGCCAGTGAGTCGACCTTCGGGACCGGGACCAGGTGACGTCGGCGGAAGCGGCCGATCTCGCCCTCGACCCCGCCCTTCTCGTGCGGTCGTGCCCCGGGGAGTGGTGTAAATCGTTCGCGTACAGCTCTGCGTTGTTG
>NZ_CAXTHK010000083.1:0-1832 GCF_964244045.1 uncultured Jatrophihabitans sp.
CCGGTACCGGGACTCGGCCGGCATGTAGAACGCGCGGTCCCGAAGGTCTCTGGTGTCGTCGACGCCACCGTGACTGGCTGCGTCGAGTTCGACCACGTCGAGCGAGCCGGACCCCTCGGGAGCGAGGGCGACACAGGAGGGACACACGCCGCACGGATCTGGCGTCGGACCTTGCACACAGTTCAGCGAGCGAGCCAGGATGCGGGCCGACGAGGTCTTGCCGCATCCCCGCGGGCCGGAGAACAGGTAGGCATGGTTGATGCGCCCGGCAGCCAGAGCGGTGCGGAGGGGGTCGGTGACATGCTCCTGACCGACCACCTCAGCGAAGGTCGCCGGACGGTACTTGCGATACAGAGCCAACGCCACGGCACGAGACTACGTGCTGGCACCGACATCGCTCTACGAGACGAGGGGACCCCCGCACCCGTCAGAGCTCACGGACCCTTGCTGCCTTCCGGCCCTGGGGGGGTTGATGAGATGGACGCCGCGGGGGTCCGGACAGAAGTCTAGCCGCTCGGCCGGTAGGGCACCTAGCTGTACTGCCCGGGGACGTTGGTTAAGCGGTTGATGGGTGGGACCTTGCCGATGGCGGTGTGGGGCCGGTGGTGATTGTAGAAGTGGAGCCAGGCAGGCAGGGCTTTGCGCCGGGCGGTTTCGGAGTTGTAGAACCGGCGGAATGCCCATCCTTGAGCCAAGGTGCGGTGGAACCGTTCGATCTTGCCGTTGGTCTGGGGCCGGTAGGGCCGGGTTCGTTTGTGGACGATCCCCAGCTCGGCGCAGGTGTCACGCCAGAGGCGACTGACGTAGCAGGAGCCGTTGTCAGACAGGACCCGTTGGATGGTTACGCCTCGGGCGGTGAACCAGGCGACGGCGTTGCGTAGCACCGTGACGGCGGTGACAGCTGTTTCGTCGTCGTGGATTTCGGCGTAGGCGACGCGGGAGTGGTCGTCGATGACGGTGTGCACGAACGCGGTGCCCATCTTCGGGTGCCGCCGGCTGCCGCCGGGTTTGCCCGGGGTGGCGGCCCGGTTCTTGTGCCCTTGCTGACGGCCGACGTAGCGCCAGCCGCCGCCGTCGGGAACGTTGCCGACCTTCTTGACGTCCACGTGCAGCATCGCTCCGGGCTGGTCGTGTTCATATCGGCGGATCGGTTCTCCGGTGGCCCGGTCGATGTGGGAGAGCCGGTTGATCCGGCATCGGGTGAGGACGGCGTGGACGGTGGAGGATGCCAGGCCGACCTTGTCGGCGATGGCGATCGGGCCAAGGCGTTGCTTCCACCGCAGGTGCACGATCTTGCGGACCGTCGGCTGCGGGGTGCGGGTCGGCTGCCGGTGCGGCCGGGACGACCGATCTGCCATTCCGGCCTGGCCTAGCTGCCGGTACCGCTGCGCCCAACGGTTCGCCGTCGGCCAGGAAACGTCGAACCGTTCCGCGGCCCGGGCGACCGGCCAACCTTCTTCGACGATCAGCCGGCCGATCTTTAGACGTGCGCGTGGGGTCAATGCAGCGTTAGCGTGTGACACGAAGACCTCCGGTGTCGTGGGGCGGTTTCTAGACAGCTCCACTCCACGCCCGGAGGTCTTCCCGTTCAACCACCGTCAGATCGTGTCGTCACACGAGTTCAACCAACGTCCCTGGGCAGTACTAGCCGGCTCGCCCTGCCCGCAAGATCATCCGCTTCACACGTCGTGCGCTATAGCTGGTCTCGATGCCGGCGAGGAGTGGCAGCCGAAGCAGCGAACCGGATCTCGCGATCTCGCCCTCGCGCCACATCGTGGATCCACGGAGCGCCGCAACCGGTCCTCTCCATTCACGTGCGGACCACGTCACGT
>NZ_CAXTHK010000083.1:1842-2341 GCF_964244045.1 uncultured Jatrophihabitans sp.
TCCGGGACTGCGGCCATGCGCGGTCCGCCGCTCGAACCTGCTGGTGGTTGCTAGCGGGCGATCGAGGCGCCCGACAGCCGGCCGGATCGGCTGTGCAGCACGGCCCCGTCCCGCTCCTCCTGCGCGTCGCCGAGCGCGACGTAGTCGCCGACCCGACCGAAACGCATCTTCTTCGTGTGTTCCAGGGTGTCCTCGATCAGCATGCGATTCATCCTGATGAGGTCGGCGGTGATGCCGATCATGATCGACAGGAAACCCACAATCATCGACACCGCGCCGACCACGATCGACTGCAGGTGCTCGCCCTTGTCGCCGGTGAGTCTGAGCACGCCGTACCGCGCGAAGAAAAAGGCGCCGACAAGGCCGAACAGCACGGCGAAGAAGGAGAAGATCGCATACGGCTTGTACATGATGTACGAGCGGATGATCGCTCCGGCCGACTTCATCATGTGTTCGCGCATGGATTTGAACAGTCGCGATTCGCGCGTCTTCGGGTTGG